>CAYZUI010000177.1:0-1803 GCA_964481945.1 uncultured Gammaproteobacteria bacterium | reverse complement strand
ACTTACTAAAAAAATGAAAGAACTCATCGTTCGTGGCTACCAAGAGCCGGGACTATCAGGACTAACTGAATGGGAACAATATGGGGGTACGTATATTTCGTTGCGCGAAAGGTTCTCGGCTGAAACCATGGACCAGGCTCGGTCCCTAGCACTTACCGAACTTGACCAATCGACTATTCAAGAATATATCGAACTAGCCTTCAAAACAAAAAAAATTCCCGAGACCTATCGAGTACTCTACGAACTGGATCTGCATGGCATGATTATTGCGTATCTGGCCGACCGCGGCCTCTATGCAGACTATAGAATTTTTTCTGATAATCAAACCTGGGGTCGGCCAAGAATTGTCGAAGCACATTTGGCCGCTCGAGCCACAGATTGTCTCCCGACCGGCGATCAAATTACCAATGCAGAAATAGATCCGCGATTACTGCATACGACCTCCAATGAAAAACAACCGGAAGGCTCTATCGGTGCGGTCATGACTGAAGATCTGCATGATTTGCCCAGCTGGGCACGACCAGAGCGGCAAGAATTATTCCGGACGGTGCTGAATAACCTATCGGTACGAAGGTTGATACAAGAAAGCAATTGTAATTTAGCTGAAGCCTATTCTATTATCAAAAGCGCTTTGCTTGAATCTGATTATCAAATCACTAAAAACATTCCAAATATTGTGCGTCGCTTACTGAAGGCTCGTCAGAGATTTTTAGAAATGCCACTGTTATATGACGAAACGGATACATATATTGCTTTAACCAATACCGAATCAAGAGACGAGAGTCCTTATGCCGATTCACGGTGGGCGAAAGATCTTGCCGATGTGTGTTCAGTAGCGGAGAGCCGCCGGCAGTATTTCGAAAGCGAAAGTTCTATACCAGATATTCAAAATGCTGTTGCCGAGTCAGAAGGAAAAACCTGTGTGTTTGTGAATGCCCATGGTCGAATGAACGGTGATATTCGAATGCGTGGTGGCAGTGGAGATGACGGAGTATTTCGGTCAACGGACCTGGCCAACGCACTCCTTAAGCGCTTACAGCGCACCAAGGATCCTAAAACGCTAGGCGATGTGAACATGATTTTCAGTACCTGTTCAAGTTCCGATTTTGCCTTTCGCATTCGCCAGGCCTTCATGGAATCGTACCACCAGCAACCGCTCAAGATAAACGGTAGAATTATTCCTATTCAAGACATTGTGTTGCCGACTATGGTGGCCATGGCGCCCTTAGGTAGTGTCACGTTTGATGACGCATTTTTTGGATCTTATGATAGAATTTACTACAGCTTAGGACCACATTTTGATAAAGAAAGAGGCTTATTAAGCGGGTTATTCGGAGCGCATATGATGCGCAAAATGCAACCCATTGCCTATCCGATTAATGATATGTCTTTTTTTGTTGATTCACGTGATCGGGCACCCTACCTGATGGGTGAGGCAGATCAAGCGAATAATTCATCGCCATCCGAACTAGCCTAGGCCTTGCGCTACTTGGTGTAATCCATTTGTAAACTCTGGTTTGGTCGTAGCCTGTTTAATGTAGTCGTACACCATATTGAGATCATTATACACAATCAATTTATCAACTCGTTCCATCATCCGTTTGCGTTTGGTGGGATCCAGTGCTTCGACATAATCAAACAAACGAGGAAAATTTATCACTTTCAATTCAAAAAATGTTCCAGCTGGTAAGGCCTCACCAGCTGGCGGATCGCGGGGAATAAAATTCATCGTTGGATGAATCGGTACAATACCCGCCCGCAGCAATTTCAAAACCGAACTCTGCGGATGAATGGCATAACGCG
>CAYZUI010000176.1:0-4373 GCA_964481945.1 uncultured Gammaproteobacteria bacterium | reverse complement strand
TTGACATTCATTTTTTTAAAAAATACCTAGTATTAGCTCTCTATTTGTGTTTCATTTCAAAAAAATATAAACCTGTTTGACTGACTTATGAGTTGTCATTAGGATAGGTGTAATGACTAAACACTGTGCCAACTGTAGTAAGACCTTCATGATTGAAGCGGACGATCAGACGTTTTATGATCGCGTGCAGGTTCCCTCACCTACTCGTTGTCCGAATTGTCGTTTGATTCGACGCTTGCTGGAACGCAATCCACGTACTTTATATAAACGTCAATGTGACTTTTCAGGAAAGGAAATCATTTCGCAGTTCCATGCTAATCACCCTTTTCCAGTGTATGACCAAAAAATTTGGTGGAGTGATGCCTGGGATGCCATGGATTATGGCCGTGAGTTTGATTTCAGTCGAACTTTTTTTGATCAATTCAAAGAACTGACTAAAGCTGTGCCGCACATGTCTGTATTCGTGATTGGAGGCACATTAGAAAATAGTGATTATACCAATTGCACTGGTTACCTGAAAAACTGCTATTTAGTTTCAGAAGCCGATTACAATGAAAACTGCTATTACTCAAATCGTCTTTTTTTAAACAATAAAGATATCGTGGACTGTTCCGACTGCTACCACAATGAATTATGTTATGAATGTATTAATTGCACGGATTGTTACCACGTATTGTACTCACAAGAATCTACGGCCTGTTTAAACAGTTACGGTTTATACGATTGCCACGATTGTCGTGATTGTATTGGTTGTATCAATCAGCTACATAAGCAGTATATGATTTTTAATAAGCAATACACTGCCGAGGAATATCACAAACGCAAAACGGCCATGGGTTTAGACACGGTTAGTGGTGTTGAACGTCTCCGGCAGGAGTGTGATCAATTTTTCAGCACCCAAATCTACCGTCATGTGCAAATTCATAATAGTCAAAACAGTACGGGTGATCACCTCTATCACTCTGATCATGCCACTGTGAGTTTTGATTGTACCCAATTAGAGAATTGCAAATATTGCATTAAGATGATTGAAGCAAAAGATTGTATGGATCATACGGCTTGGGGTGCTGGAGCTGAATTAACTTATCAATGCGCTTCCAGTGGAGACCATGTGTATGATCTTAAATTTTGTAGTACCTGCACAACCCAAGTCAGTCACACTGAATACAGCTATTTATGTTCAGCTTCGTCTAATCTGTTTGGTTGTGTTGGTTTAAAAAAACAGCAGTATTGCATTCTCAATAAACGCTATACGCCTGATGAGTATGAAAAAATGGTAACGCGTATCAAGGATCACATGCGGGAAACTGGAGAGTATGGGGAATTCTTTCCCTTAGATCTCTGTCCCTTTGCCTATAACGAAACGGTAGCCATGGATTATTTCCCTCTGACCAAAGCCCAAGCCGAACAACAGGGATATCGTTGGTACGAAGAGGACGATGTGCGGCGTGAAACAACAGATACTACTATGCTGGTGTGCCAGAATTGCAAAAAGAATTATCGTATCATCAAACAGGAATCCGATTTTTACAAACAATTACAGATTCCCCTGCCCACCCGCTGTTATACTTGTCGCCACCTAGCCCGCATGAAACGGCGCAATCCAATTGAGCTGTGGCAAAAACAATGTATGTGCACACAAACCGACCATGGGCACCAAAGTCGCTGTCAGAACCGTTTTATGACCAATTTCTCACCCGAGCGAAAAGAGATTGTGTATTGCGAGGAATGTTATCAGAAAGAAGTGTATTAAACCCCACCCTTTCCGCTATGAATAAACAGTGCACCAATTGCAGTAAAACCTTCCGGGTCGACGATCAAGACAATGTCTTTTATCAGATGATGCAGGTGCCGGAGCCGACTTTTTGTCCTGCATGCCGATTGCAACGAAGGTTAGCATGGCGCAACGAACGTGCCTTGTACCAACGACCATGCCAAATGTGCCAAAAAACCACCGTGTGCCTTCAACGACCTGATGGACCAATCATCACATACTGCAGCGCATGTTGGTGGTCTGATAAATGGGAACCATTTGCTTATGGTCGTGACTACGATTTTTCTCGTACATTTTTTGAACAGTTTGTGGAACTGCTGCACGCCGTACCACATCAAAGCACCGACATCATGTATCTGACATTTGAAAATAGTGACTTCAATAATATGGGGCATTACTTGCGCAATTGTTATTTGCTATTTAATTCCGATTATAATGACAACTGCAGTTACGGAACCGAAATTGAACATTCCAAGGATTGTGTCGATAATACGTTAGTAGATGAATGTGAATTGTGCTACGAAGCCGTAAATTGCCAGCAGTGTTTTCAAGCTTTCTGGTCAGTCGACTGTATTAACAGCCGGCACATTTGGTTTTCAAAAAATCTGGTGAATTGTAGTAACTGTGTGGGCTGTATTAATTTGCGTAACAAAGAGTACTACATTTTTAATCAGCCATATTCTAAAGAGGAATACGAGAAGAAAGTGGCTGATATGAAATTAGGGACGTATAGTGGTGTGCAAGTTGTCCAGCAACAAGCTCATGATACGTGGCTAAAGCATCCGCACAAATATATGCACGGCACTCGTAACGAAAATGTGTCCGGGGATTATATTTATAATTCGCGCCAAACGCACGACACCTATATTGCTACCGAGGCGGATAACTGCCGATATTGTATGTGGCTGATTGTGAAGAACAATCGCGATTGTTATGACTACACCCAGTTTGGTGAAGAAGTCGAAAAAATCTATGAATCGGCAGTGTGTGGCAAGGAATCGCAAAATGTGATTGGTGGATTTCGTATTTTAGAATCATCCTCTATTCGTTACAGCATGCATAGCTATGGGAGCAAGAACCTATTCGGCTGTGTTGGCATACGCAATAAACAGTACTGTATTTTGAATAAGCAATATACCAAAGAAGCCTATGAAACTCTCACACAAAAAATTGTTGAGCAGATGAATCAGCTGCCGTATCAGGATTCGAAAGGTCGAAAACATTATTATGGCGACTACTTTCCCGCTGAATTGTCTCACTTTGCTTATAATGAATCGACTGCCTACCAATTTTTCCCGCTCACTAAGGAAAATATTGTGGCCCAAGGCTATCAGTGGTACGAGCCAGCTGACCGAGCAAAACCAACGGCTCTTCAAACTGAAGAATTACCTGATGCAATCACGCAGGTGAATGAGAGCGTCAAGCAATCAGTGATTGCTTGCCTGCACCATGGTGATTGTCAACATCAGTGTACAAAACAATATAGAATTACGGCTCCGGAATTTGACTTTTACAAGCAACAGGGATTACCACTGCCACGTATCTGCCCAAACTGCCGACATTACGAACGAGCTAAATTTATGAATCCAGTACAAGTGTGGCGTCGTCAGTGTATGTGCACCCAAACCGATCATCAACATCAAGGATTATGTTCAACTGAATTTGATACTACCTATAGCCCGGAACGAAAAGAAATAGTGTATTGCGAAGAGTGTTATAAGAAAGAAATTTATTAAACCCCACCCTTATTCCCTCCCCTTTCAGGGGTAGGGAAAGAAACAGAACCATACAACCTATGAATAAACAATGTACTCAATGTAACAAAACCTTCCGGATCGAACCACGTGATCAGGAGTTTTATAAAAAAATGGCAGTACCACCGCCAACGCTATGCCCAACGTGTCGGTTCCAGCGGAGATTAGCCTGGCGAAATGAGCGCAATTTTTACTCGCGTCAGTGTGATTTGTGTAAAAATCCGATTATTACTGTGTACGCGCCCGACGCACAAAAAACGGTGTACTGCTACAAATGTTGGTGGAGCGACCAATGGGATGCGACTGACTACGCCCGCGATATGGATTGGTCACAACCATTCTTCCCACAATTTGCACAGTTACGTGCCGTTGTTCCTGCCCTAGCGTTAATAAATGATAATGGTGCTCAAAGTGAAAACTGTGAATATACCTATGATTTTTCCCGCGGAAAAAATGCCTACTTAGTTATTTCATCTTGGTTCGTAGAAGACTCAATGTATGGCTACCAAATTAATCGGGTCAAAGATGTGTATGACTCGCATTTTATGTTTGATTCGGAATTGATTTATGAAGGGATCGCCGTGGAAAAATCGTATCGATGTAGTTGGGTGATGAATATCAAATCTTGCCGGGATATCACCTTTGGCTATGACTTACAAAATTGTTCAGATTGCATATTGTCTGCTGGTTTACGGAATAAACAATACTGCATTTGGAATGAACAATATACTCAAGCAGACTATGAACAAAAGAAAAAAGACTTACAGCTAGATAACCAAGAAGCGATCGAGAAACTTAAAATAGAGTTTAAGCATTTTTTACTGAAAGTTCCCCGTCGCTTTGCC
>CAYZUI010000175.1:0-2919 GCA_964481945.1 uncultured Gammaproteobacteria bacterium | reverse complement strand
TGACGACGGCGGTTAAACTTAATAACCCAATAATGGTGGCGCCAATCGTTCCGATACCGGCCACTAAACCATCTAAGCCATCCAGCAGCTTGGTGGTGTACATACTGACCATCAGCCAACCAATGGTGAACACGTCCGCCCACAGAGTGAGCTGATACGGCACGCCCTGCTTTTGCCAGACGGTCCATTGCCACTGATCTAATGGCCACACTCCACCGAACGGATTCGAAATATAGGCAATCCCAATTCCGCTAACGACGATCACCAGACAAGCCAGGATTGGAAAAATGAGTTGTATCTTGGGAGGCAAATTTTTTAGATCATCAAGTATCCCGCCAAGCATCAAGATACTTCCAGCCACCAAGATACCAAAGACATGTTTCGGTAATAGATACCCTTGCACCAATACGGGTAACATAAAACTGACTAACGCTACCGTAGTCAGATAAATGGCTACACCACCTAACAGGGGCGTGCGATGTGGCGCGGTCTTACGGTCAAACACCTGCCAGTGGCTGGCAGCGCGTCGCACCACCCAGGTGACACTGCATGAAACGCCGGCGCTAACCAAGACCAACCAGATCATACAACTACCGAATCGAGATAGTTCTGCAAAATAATTTGCGCAGCTACTTGGTCTTGTTTGCGGTGTTTATTGGGGACCGTTTGCAACAACCGATCAGCCATAGCTGAAGTGAGGCGCTCATCAAACATTTGCACCGGTATGGTGATATGGTTACGCAGTTTTTCCACAAAGCGTTGGACTTCAGTGGTCATCAAGGTGGCTTCGCCTTGTAAATTGAGCGGCAGACCAATCACTACTCGATCAATGTGTTCTAAACTGACAATCGCCTTAATCTTGGCGATCAGCTTATTTTGGCTCAAGCCCTCGATCACGCCTTTGCCCACCGCCACTTTCGTTGCGGTATCTCCCAGGGCCAATCCGACGCGGGTTTTACCATAATCTAACGCTAAACACTTCATAACTGGATCAGTATAGCGCAGTTAAGACTTCACAGCCAGCCTCGGTAATCAGGAAGGTATGCTCAAAGTGGGCACTCAAACTACCATCACTGGTGACGACTCGCCAACCGTCATCCTGGAATATGACGTCAGCGCCACCGATATTCACCATCGGTTCTACCGCAATCGCCATGCCTGGCTTCAGCACCGGTCCGGTATGAGGTGAGCCATAATTTGGAATGGATGGCTCTTCATGTAAATGACGGCCAATCCCATGACCAACCAATTGCCGCACAACGGAAAATCCTTGAGCTTCAACGTAGGTTTGCACGGCATGTCCAATATCGCCAATGGTATTACCCGGTTTTATCACTGATCGAGCAATTTCATTTAGTGAGGTACGTGTTATCATAATTAATTTCTTGGCTAGATCTGATACTTCCCCAACTGGCACCGTCACGGCGCAATCGGAATACATGCCAGCCATAACGACACCGGCATCAATACTAACCAGATCACCAGAGTTCAATATTCGATTGGTCGGTGGGCAATGTACCACTTCTTCATTGACTGATGTGCACAAGATATTTTTATAACCATGATAGCCCACAAAGGCTGGTTTGGCTCCCAGACGTTGCATAGTGGCGGCCGCTATTTGTTCTAACTGGATGAGACTCACTCCGGGCTGGACCGCCTCAATTAAAGCCTTCATCACCCCGGCCAACGCTGGGCCGCTCGCCCGTAAACCAGCTTGCTCGCGTGGGGTATTAAGATGCATCATGCAAACAAAGCTTGGACATCTTTCCAGACAGCAGCAATGGGTTGCTCTCCGTTGATGGTGCGCACCACGCCACGGGCGGCATAATGCTGTAACAAGGGTTCAGTTTCCTGATGATAAATTTCCAGCCGTTTGGCCAGAGCCACTTCGGTGTCATCCTCCCGTTGTAGTAAAGCCGAACCGTCTACATCACACACCCCAGTGACTTTTGGCGGCTGATAAGTCAGATGATAGACATGACCTTGGGCCACACAGGTCCGACGTTCCGCAATCCGTTTAATAGCTGATCCATCACTAATATGAATGTGCAATAAATCAGTAATGTGCACGATGTCATCCAGGGCACTGGCTTGGGCTAAGTTACGAGGAAAACCGTCTAACACAAATCCAGCCTGACAATCGGCTTGCTGTAAGCGCTGTTGGATCATCGTGTTGGTCACCTGATCCGGTACTAATTGGCCAGCATTGATGTAGCCTTTAATGGTTTGGCCAATCGGCGTGTTATTTTTTATATTCTCCCGAAAAATATTACCAGTCACCACTAACGGTAAATGCAAATAGTCACTCAACTTTTCCCCTTGGGTACCCTTCCCAGAGCCTTGCGGACCGAATAACAAAATAGTATGTACCATGGTAATCACGGTTGATTAGAATTGATCGTAGGCGCGAATTTGAATTTGGGCTTGAACTTGTTTGACGGTTTCCAAAGCCACCGATACCACGATGAGCAAGGATGTGCCACCGATCACGACACTGGCGGTGGAGCCACTGGAAAAAGCCTGTAAGGCCACCGGCATGACGGCAATGATTCCCAAAAAGGCTGCCCCAAACAACACAATGCGTGTGGAAACGTACTGTAAATAATCCGCCGTCGGTTTACCGGGGCGAATGCCAGGAATAAACGAACCGCGTTTCTGTAAATTTTCGGCAATCTGTTCCGGTTTGAACACCACCGCGGTATAGAAATAGGTAAAAACAAACACGAACACAAAATAGAGAATGCCGTAGATCAGCTGGTTATTAAAGGCGTCAACGATGAATTGGCCGGTCTTGGCTAACCATGGTACAGACATGGTACTCAAATATTGTCCAACAATGGGTGGAAATAATACCAACGATACGGCAAAAATGATCGGAATCACTCCCGCCTGGTTCACGCGCATGGGCAAATGGGTTTC
>CAYZUI010000174.1:0-2526 GCA_964481945.1 uncultured Gammaproteobacteria bacterium | reverse complement strand
TATTGGATCAATACATCGATTAAAACTCGTGGTGTCCGTTTGAAAATATCTGAGCGGACGATTTTAAGTTCTTCTTTGGTGACGAATTATTTTCCCTCGTAGGCTTTTTGTAATTTGGCGATATCGAATTTTGGCGGCAAGTTTAGTGCGGAATTACTATTTCACCAAGCAAGAATGCCATGAGCAGTGCCCCCAAAATGATGGCAACATAGACCGATGTTGCGCGTTCCTTTTGTCTCGTGACTGCAAGGAGTCCCGTAACGAAGGCTAATATTCCGGAGATCTCTCCGGCAAGCATTGTAAGCGCAAGGGCAGGTCTTCCAGCAATATCTTCCAATATGGTATTGCCAGCGGGTACTGATTTATACAACGAATTTGTGAATGACGCGCCGATGAAAAACAATATTGGCATTACGACAATAAGCCCGAGAGACCATTTGCCTAACGGAGTTCTTGGCATAAATTTATTCATGCTAATCGTTGATAAACAGGCTGTGGAGCAGGACAAAGAGAATTAACAAGATACCTACAAGGATGGAACAGTAAACCGACGGCGAGTGATCCTTCTTTTTTGCCACGGCGATAATCCCGATGATGAATGCGATGATACTTGTAGGAAACGAGATACCGACAGTCACGTCCCACCAGGTATGATCAAAATTGAGTGTGTTTGAAATTCCTAACGGTACAGTAATGGCCATGGCGGCTAAGAAGGCGGCATTCAGTCCGACAGATATCTTACCCAGAGTGGAACTTGGCATAACGTCTTTAGTGTATCATTTCTTCGATCAACCGTCGACGATCGAAACTATTTGGATTTAGATCGTTTAGTAAGTACATATTGCACGGCAGGGCTAATGGGTTTATCTGTGCGATGAATACAACCAATCCAGCAGCACGGTCGCCGCATTCCCTCTTTCAGTTCCTGTATTGCTCTCGTGACGTGCTCTTTTCTCGTCTCGTTTTTCTTGACGAAAGTTATCCAGCAAATCCACTCATTGCGCGCGAGCGGCGTAAGGTCATTCCAACGTATCAGTGCTTTGGCATCAGCTGCTAAGGCTTTCCGTAAATCCTCCGGCACCTTGTGCACCACACCAGTAGCGATTTTCATAAACCTATTCTAACCTATTAGTGAATAACGTAAAACTTGGCGGAGAGAGAGGGATTCGAACCCTCGATACCTTGCGGTATACGCGCTTTCCAAGCGCGCGCACTCGGCCACTATGCGATCTCTCCTTAAGTCGTCCTATTATTATCTAAACTTCCTGATGGGTCAACTTGCTATTGGTCATGACCAAAAAGCCGGCCATGAGGGCAGAACCTATGGTATTAAACACCAGGTCCAACAGATTATTGGTGTAATCACCCACTTGCTGGCCAACATCAAACACCAGTACCGCCAAAAATTCAACCAATTCGTTAATCACGCCTAAACCCATGCCAATAATCACTAATAACAAAATAAAATATCCTTTTCGTTTGATTTCAAAATCCTTATGTAAAATCGGCATCAGCAGGGCGTGAGCCAACATCACCATAACCGCACTGCCAATCATGTGGACAAAATTGTCGTACTTGAATAGGATCGGCAAAAAATAAAAATCATACAATCGAGTGTCACCAATCATCACATTACCGCCGAGTAAATGTAGCAGGCCCACTAACGATAATGACATCAAGACAATGGGATAAAAGTGCATTCGGCGATGAATGAATACAATAATAGAGATCGATAAGATCATCAGCGCGGTATAGTAAATAAACTCTACGTTACCGCGCAGCAAAGCATTCAACGAAAATATAAAAGTATATCCGGAAGTGAAGTAGACGATGAATTTTTCTAATTGAATTTGAGTCATACGATGAGACTAGGGTGTTTTTACAATAATGATCACTGGTTGGCCGGAAGTGACGGCACCGTCATTCCAATCATGAATGGCCTCATACAGTGTAGCATAATCATAGGTGTAGTCAGCTCCTTTGCGCGTGCCGGGATCATTGGTGATCACATAATCGGGAGTATAGCCTTTGATGACCAGCATGTGATACAACGGTCCGGGAGCGGTAAAGTTTGGGTTACCCAATTCACGACCAGCTGCTGGAGCGATCACCGGGTAACCTTGCGCAATAGCTTGTTTCACATCATCCCAGGTAAAATCATACACGACTTCAGCGGTGAGATCTTCATAGATATATTCCAACACTTCGGCAGTTTGTTCCGCCGTCATACTGACCCCATAGCCAAAATCATTTTCCTCAATGGAGACAATCTCCAACATGGCATCATCAGCCGCGCTGGCATCACCAATATTGCGGCCTTGCAAAAACCGCGCCGCCATTAGGATCGACGCCTCTTCACAGGTTTCTTCATGTACGGCATCCCAATTGGCAAATGGGGCTTGCGACGTAAACGGAATCGCCAGATTATATTCGTCCGGGATGATAATTTTTTCGGGTGGTTGGGGCAATTCATGAATTTCTTCTATCTCATCCATGTCGTTCTGTTGGGGCAATTCATGAATTGCC
>CAYZUI010000173.1:0-3892 GCA_964481945.1 uncultured Gammaproteobacteria bacterium | reverse complement strand
TTACGGCTGGATCGGATTCAACCACCACGGCGTTCGTATAATCCGGTTGGTGGGCTTGCAACCAACTGAAGATATTTTCAGTCTCGTTGGTTTGTACCGTAATCGTGAGACTAGCCCCCGTTTCAGTGGCGTGCATATAGGTGATGGTATTGTCGCCCTGATTGGTCATCACCCACGTTGCCGGTAGAGCTAGAGTTAATTCACCGGCCACGCTCGGGAAAAAACGGCTTTCAATTGCCACTGGTTTCATCAGCGAGATCATCGGTGTATTTAACGAATTGATATTCATGAAGGTAACTTGAGCAAAACCGGCAATGACAGCCAGCGCTATGACGCTAACCGCTACCAGCGAAAAAACCGATACAATATGCCGGCGCAACGACATGTTATCGTGGCGGTCAGTTCGGCGTAGCGGTTGGTGAGCCAGTGGGTGAACGGCCAAGGGCAACGGTACGGTCGTTACGGCTGGCGCTAACCGGATGACTCGTTTACTCGTTGGTTTTTTTGCAGTGACTTTTTTTGTGGTACCTATTGTTACACGTCGAAGCACCCGTTTCTTCGCAGCAGGTTTTTTTGAGGCCAATTTCTTTTTTCCGCCAGAGGCGGATCCGCTTTTAGCGGAGGCGTTTTTTTTCTTTTTTTGTTCCCCCATATGGACAATGGGGAGATGATACCACAACTAACCCACACACATCAAGTGTGGGGTTAGTACCGGTGGATTACTGTTGGTCAACAAACTCTTTCGGGATATCCTTCAAAAAGCGGGATGGAGCAGTAATCTGGGTAGAACCGTAGACTGTCCGTTGGGCGGCATAGATAAAATAGGCTTTGCGTTTAGCGCGCGTTAAGGCGACGTAACATAAGCGGCGCTCTTCCTCCATTTCGGAAGGCTGAAACAAACTACGAGCATGGGGGAATAAACCTTCTTCCATGCCGGCAATAAAAACGGTATCAAATTCCAGACCTTTAGCCGCATGAATCGTCATCATATTCACGGCGTTACTGAACTCATCCACATCATCTTGATCGGACACCAGGGTGACATCTTCCAAGAACGCCAAAATCCCTTCACTGCCAATTTTGTTATCAAACTTTTTCGTGACTGACTTTAATTCTTCAATGTTCTCTAAGCGGCTGTCATCTTCCGGTAGTTTCGTATTATATTGATCTTTGAAATTGGTGAGTTTCACTACAAGCTCCAGGGCTTCTGACGGCGTCAGTTTCTCAATCTTCTGGTTGAGTGATTTCATCAATGCTTGAAATTTCAAAAAGGCGTCATGCTGTTGCGGTCGTAGTTGTGGTAATTGGTCAGTAGGAAGATCAAGATAGGTCACACCCAAACTGCGGCACTGCGCTTCGATTTTTTTCCAGCTGTTGGCACCCAAACTTCTGGCTGGAACATTCACAATTCGTTCCACACTCACCCAATCGGCTGGGTTCACAATCGAACGGAGATAGGCGATCAGATCTTTTATTTCCCGCCGTTCGTAGAATTTGATGCCACCAATAATACGATACGGCACGTTATAACGGAGGAAAGCTTCTTCCAAGGCGCGGGATTGGGCATTGGTACGGTAGAGAATGACAAACTTACGTAGATCAATGAATTTTAATTGTTGGGCAATGCTGCGCTGTAATTTGGCATCGGCTTGATACCCTTGAAATGTCCGACTGGCCATGATGCGATCAAGTAGTGAACGGTCGCGACCGTTCACTACTTCAGATTGGTCTTCATCAACGTATGTGATTTCAGCGTCTTTATCTTCATTCAGCGTGTTCTGCGATTCAGCGACGTCGAATATTTCCCGAATGATATAATCACCTTCTTCCTGCTCATCAGCCACTTCTTTAATCGTAATCTTGTGGCCACGACCATTTTCCGTCCACAATTTTTTCTCCTTTTGTTTGACGTTATATTTGATAATCTCATTAGCCGCTGCCAAGATGTGCTGGGTGGAGCGATAGTTTTGTTCCAATAAAATTACCTTGGAGTTTTTGTAGTCATCTTCAAAATCCAGAATGTTTTGTAAATTGGCCCCACGCCAGGAATAGATGGATTGATAATCATCGCCCACTACGCAGATATTTTTATGCTCATGCGCCAACAGATCCACGAGCATATATTGAGCATGGTTAGTATCTTGATACTCATCCACCAAAATGTATTGAAAGGCTGCTTGGTATTTTTTCAGTATCTCGGGATGTTGTTGAAATACATTGACCGTTAAACGAATCAGGTCATCAAAATCGAGGGCATTATGTTCCTTCAGCGCCACTTGGTACGTTTCATATACTGCAGCAGCTGTTCGGTCCATTACATCACCGGCTTCAGCCGCAAAATCACTAGGAGATTGTAACTGGTTCTTGGCCTGAGAGATAATGTGTTTCATTAACCCTGGCGCGATCACTTTAATATCTAAGCCTTGATCCTTCATCACTTTTTTAATGAGGTGATCGGTATCGTTATCATCATAAATCACAAACCGTTTGCTATATCCCAGAATTTCAATTTCTTGACGCAGGATTCGTACACAGATCGAATGAAACGTGCCCATCATGGGATACTGTTTAATCTTATCACCCAATAAAGCATGCAAACGATGTTGCATCTCTCGGGCGGCCTTATTGGTAAAGGTGACAGCCAAAATGTTGGACGACCTGGCTTTCTGCTGGGCAATAATATAAGCAATGCGATGAATCAGCGTTTTAGTTTTGCCCGAACCCGCTCCAGCCAAAATTAACACTGGACCATCAGTGGCCTCAACCGCGACGCGTTGTTTCTCATTCAATGGTGCTAACAGCTCGTGCATGTCTACGCACGATAACACTGTCTACAGTTTTTTTCCACCCCGCCAGGCCATGTTGAACATTGCCCGATAACTATCGGCTAGATTTTTCGATTCTATAATAGTGGCAAAGATCTTTTCTTTGACGGAAAACAAGACAATGGTGTTCCCAAATAGCATGTTGTCTGACTTCACAAAGGCGCCATCCATAGGTTGAATATAACGTATCGAGTAGTTTGGATTTAAATCAAGCGCTTGACGGGCATACCGTCTAGTTTCAAGATCGTGATTGCCTAATTCACGTATTGGATTTTGGGTTTGTTTAATAATAGTATAGAAATAGTCTAAGACTTCTGTTTCAAAATGTTCCATGGCGTCTTTGAGAGCACCAAAGATCAGTAGCTCTTCTGTGGCGTGCAGTCGCAGATAATCAAAGATCATCGTATATACTTTGCGCACGCCATTAATCCCTTCTTCAATCGTGATGGTTGGTTTGTCCGGATCAATGTTGTGCAAGGCTTGCAGTGACGGTAATAAGGCATGCGCGATTTGTTGTTGTTGCGAGATGTGTTCCACCAACTTGGTTGGGGATTCCGCTAAGTACAATATCTTTTTTAGTTGCTTAGTAGTGGTTACCAGACCTAGTTGTTGCAAACTTTCAAGCAGTAAATATACGGTTGGTCGTTTTAACCCACTGGTTCGCGCAATATTCAATACGCTGGCTCGCCCTAGTTGGAGGCAGGCGAGATAGACTTTGGCTTGTTGATGCGACAAGCCTAAACGTATCAGATCGGCATGAATGTCCATAATCTGTCAAATATTATGACAACATTATTTTACACTTTTGGCTAACTTTAGTCAAATAATTTTAGATAAACATACAATATGTCTATGAAGTTGACACTAACTATACCTTGTTGTATAGATGGCGGCGTTCATTGACAGTATGACATCGAATACAACTTTCAAGTGGGGCAAACTTCACCCAGCCCCGTGGAGGACACCATGTCCGATCCGTCGCCCACTACGCTCGTCTTGCGTGATGGCACTGTCGTCATCACCATCGAGGAGCTGACCAAAGCCATGGCGGACCTGCCGGCTGAACA
>CAYZUI010000172.1:0-4717 GCA_964481945.1 uncultured Gammaproteobacteria bacterium | reverse complement strand
TACCAGGTCACCGCCGTGTAGACAATGTGGAACCTTTGCGTTATATTACTTCCGTTATGGCGAAGATATTTAATGCTAAAGAGGAAACCATTCACCATCAGCCGCAAACCGTCATTGGTGATGGCGTGAGAGTGGAAGGTAAATGTATTGGCACTGGGCATGTCACTGTGCGTGGTGAGGTAGTTGGTACACTAAAGACGTCTGATGATATGGTGATTGAATCCAGTGCAAAGGTTGAAGCCGATGTCGAGGTGAATAACTTGGTCGTGTCTGGTGAAATCAAAGGCAACGTCCACTGTCATGGGCAACTGCAACTGTTGGCATCCGGAAAAATTTACGGTGACGTGACAACCAATATTTTGTCTGTGGAAACTGGTGCCTTGATTAAAGGTCAATGCACAACTGGAGCACAAACCGGCGATAGCGCAGCTTAAACAGTATGTTTTTTTATCTGTACGATGCGGTCGTACTTGATAAGAAATTTTCTGGTTTGTTGGAACGGATAGAGAGCCGGATTATTGAACTTGGGATCAACGGCCGCGTTGAACGGTTGACTCCGTTACGGAACATGAAGGAACTGATCGCGCGCGGAGTAAAAAGTGGTGCCCACACGATCGTGGTGGTGGGAACGGATAATACCTTTTTACACGCCATGCAAGTGGTTGCCCAACATGATGTCACCTTGGGCTTTTTGCCATTTGGTGAATCGACTCTCGGGACACTCTTTGGTGTGACTGATCCGCTTGAAGGTTGCAATAGTTTATCTCGACGTATTACCAAACAACTTTCTCTGGGCAAAGTGAATCAAACATTTTTTTTAACTCAGTTGACTGCGACTATACCACGTGATACGCGACTAAGGTGTAACAATCTGTGGAGCATTGTCACTCAAGTCGACAGCAGTGAATTAACGGTGAGCAATGCCGGGACGTTGCATGTCACCGTACAACCGCAGGCTTCAACCAAAGGTTTTTTGCGGAAGACGTCATCACTGCACCCCACCCAACTGGAGGTGACGGAACTTAAACTGGAACACCCCGCAGCAGCCCTGCCGGTTTTATTGGATGGTCAAACGACATTAAAAACACCGGTGACCATTACGCTCAAGCCAAAAGCGCTGAAGGTAATTGTTGGCAAACATCGGTTAGTCTGATACGCTATAGCCCCTATGAATGTTACCGAGATCATCCGTGAACTGAAAATGACGAAAGAAGAGTTCTTTCCGCTTGTCACTGAGCTTGGTTTTGGTATCGGTGAGCGCGCTATTAAAGTTGATGATACCATCGCTGTTCGTCTGATTAAGGCCATCAAGGAACACCGCAAATTGGGTCAGCGTAAAAGTTTGTTCTCCCATGAACGTCAGGTGGTGAAAGCGGCTGCGCAACCAACGGATCGAGTGTTAGAAGTGCCAGACCCGATTACGACGAAACAGTTTGCTGAATTGTTACATAAACCGGTGACTGATGTCATTGGCATCTTAATGCGTAATGGGGTCATGGCTACCATAAATGAAAATCTGGCTTTCGAAACGGCTACGATTATTGCGGAAGATCTTGGTTACTCAACCAAACGGGTTGAGGCCACCGTTGATGACCGGGCAGTGGAACGCGAAGAACGTCTCAAGGCCGCTTTAGCAGCCGACTCCGAACAGAAATTACAACCTCGCCCTCCGGTGATTGTGGTCATGGGCCACGTGGATCATGGCAAGACTACGTTACTGGATGCTATTCGTAAAACCAACATTGCCGCCCAGGAAGCCGGTGGAATTACCCAATCGATTGGTGCTTACCAAATTGAATACCACAATCGTAACATTACCTTTATCGATACACCTGGTCATGAAGCCTTTACCGCTATGCGCTCTCGTGGCGCCAACATTGCGGATGTCGCCATTCTGGTGGTGGCGGCCGATGATGGTCTTAAACCACAAACCATCGAAGCGATTGGTATTTTGGAGAAGGCCAAACTACCGTTCGTGGTGGCTGTCAATAAAATTGATAAACCGGGTGCTGATGCCGAAAAGGTTAAAAAGGGTCTGGCTGAAGTGAACTTGGTTCCAGAAGACTGGGGCGGAAAAACGATTTGTGTGTCGGTATCAGCTAAGGCCGGGAAAAACATCGATGAACTGCTCGATATGGTGTTGTTGGTGGCTGATCTGCATCAAGATAAAATCCAAGCCAATGCTGCCCGCACCGCTGTCGGTACGATTGTTGAATCACGCATCGATAAAGATGCCGGCCCAGTTGCCACCGTGCTAGTACAAACTGGAACGTTACACGTTGGCGATATCGTTGAAGTGGGTAGCGTGGTTGGTAAAATTAAAGCGATGTCCTCCTGGCGCGGTACACCGTTGCGTGAAGCCGGTCCAGCCACTCCGGTGCGTTTTCTGGGTTTAAAAAATGCTCCAGTGGTGGGAGATATTTTAAGTATTGCCACGGATCCAAAGGCTTTGAAACGAAAACAAAAAAAATCGTACCAAAGCTTTGCCTATCTGAAACATAAAACCGAAGTCGGCAAAAAAAATACACTGACATTACCGATCATTCTCAAGGCGGATACGCTTGGTTCGCTGGAAGCCATCGTGGAGGCTATTGAAAAACTACGGTTCAAAGATGTTTCGGTGGAACTGGTAAAGCGCGGACTGGGTAGCTTTACCGAAAAGGACATCGACCAAGCCGTAGGGGCAAAGGCTCGGCTGATTGGTTTTAACGTTGAGACGACCGCCGCTGCCGCCGATTACGCCCTTGGTACACAAACTACTACTCAATCTTTTACGATTATTTACAAACTACTGGAATATCTCACTGCTGAACTGGAAGCCCTCCTGCCTCCAGATACTACCTATACAAAAATCGGTGAAGTTCGGTTGTTGGCTGTCTTCCGCTCCACCGGCAAGTATGCCATTGTGGGTGGTCGCGTGCAGTCCGGCAGTATTCGTCATAAAGCAATTTCAAAAATTATCCGCCATGGAAAAATCATCGGTGAGGCCACCATTGGTCAACTGCAAAGTAATAAAAAAGATGTCAGTGAGGTGACCACTGGCAACGACTGTGGTATTCGCCTTGAGACAGCCGCCACGCCTCAGGTCGGCGATACGATTGAAATCTACTTGGCGGAAGAAAAACCACGTAAGCTAGAACAGCTGGACTAGTATGCCGACGCAACGGATGCGACAAATTAACTCGCTGTTACGAGATTACTTCGCTACGGCTTTTATGCGCCTCGTTGAGTTGCCACCGGGTGTAGTGGTGAGCGTGACAAAAGTGCATACCACCGCTGACTTGCATTACTCGACGGTGTTTTTATCTATTGTTCCCGATGACCAGGCCGGTTCCACTTTACAGCTCATTCAAAAGCATACGTTAGATATTATCCATGATGTGGTGGATCATATTACTTTTCGCTCGGTGCCGCGTTTCCGTTTTGTGCTTGACGACACTGAACGAAAGGCGGCCCAGATTGAGCGGCTGCTTGACAGTTTGCCCAAGATTGAGTAGGGTGGCGCGTTATGTTTCAAACGATTGCGCAGGCAAAACATGTCCTGATCGTATCCCATCGTAAACCAGACGGTGATACTATTGGATCAGCCCTGGCCTTGCGTCACTACTGTCAGACTGTCGGTAAGCCGGTGACAAATTATTGTGTTGATGCGGTTGCCGAGTACCTCCGCTTTTTACCAGACGCCCATGCCTTGGGGCCACATCAGGCCATTTGGCAATCCGCTGACGTGAATGTGGTCATCGTGGTTGATGCCGGAGATTTACGTTACGCTGGGGTGGCGGACTTTGTTCCGCAGTTACCTGGGCCGTACACATTAATTAATATTGATCATCATGTCACGAATCCGGGGTATGGTCATATCAACTTAGTCGATAGTACGGCGTCGTCTACCTGCGAAATTGTCTACCATTTGTTGGATAGTGTTCGCGCGGTTGATCACACCGCTGCCACCTGCCTGCTGACCGGCCTCATTACCGATACTGGGAACTTAACCAATTTGGCTACCACCGCCAGTGCCGTACAGGTCGCTTCTAAACTGGTGGCCAAAGGTGCCAATTTATCCCTCATTGCAAAACACGCTTTGCAGTATCGACCGTTTAACACTTTACGATTATGGGGACGAGCCCTGGAACGATTGCATGAAGATTCAAAAACCGGCATGGTGGTTACGGTGCTGACATTACAAGATATCCATGATTGCAATGCGGATGATGAAGCGGTGTCCGGTATCTCCAACTTTCTGAATGGACTTGACCAGGCCGCCTCGAAAGCCATTCTGGTACTGACTCAAACTGCCCCAGATGTGATTAAAGGGAGCCTGCGCACCACTAATCCGTTGCTCGACGTCACTGAATTTGCTAAGCTCTATGGCGGTGGGGGCCACAAAAAGGCCGCTGGCTTTACCCTCGCTGGGAACTTAGCAATTACTCCAACCGGTTATGTCATCCACCCCATTGAAAAACCTTAATCTCATTCCGACGGTTGTTGAAAAAACCTTCGAGGGTGAACGCGTTTATGATATCTATTCGCGCCTGCTGAAAGAACGGATCGTTTTTATTGGCACCGGAATTGACGATATGGTCGCCAACAGCGTCATTGCTCAACTGCTCTTTCTCGAGGCTGAAGACGCCAAACAGGACATTAAAATATACATCCACTCACCGGGCGGTTATGTCACCGCTGGCTTGGCGATTTATGACACGATGCAATATGTGAA
>CAYZUI010000171.1:0-6880 GCA_964481945.1 uncultured Gammaproteobacteria bacterium | reverse complement strand
GGCTGACACCCCAATAAATGCATCAGCGTTAACCATGGCATCGGCCAATGAACCGATCTGTGATACGGTAAATTGTTTTTTTGATTGGTCGATCCGTTTGCGTTTTTTTGAAATAATACCATGTGAATCACACATGATGATATGGCTTTTTTGAACACCAAGGCGGACATAGTGTTCCGCACACCGTATTCCAGCCGCTCCAGCCCCGGAAATAACGATACGGACTTGGCTGATTTTTTTATGGACAAGCTCCAGGGCATTCAATAAAGCCGCCCCGGAAATAATCGCCGTACCATGTTGATCATCGTGAAACACTGGAATATCTAAACGTTTCTGCAGCTCTTGTTCAATGTAGAAACAGGCTGGTGCCGCGATATCTTCTAGATTAATTCCACCAAAGGTAGGGGCTAATGCGGCGACGATATCCACAAATTTGTCCGGATCAGTTTCAGCAATTTCTAAATCGAAGGCATCAATCCCGGCAAAACGTTTAAACAAAGCCGCTTTGCCTTCCATTACTGGCTTGGCGGCCAGCGGGCCAATATTGCCCAATCCCAACACCGCCGTCCCGTTTGATATGACAGCCACTAAGTTACGCTTATTGGTCAATTGATAAGCTCGTTCAGAATTTTTTGCAATTTGTCTAGCCGGATCGCCGACACCCGGAGTATACAATAAAGATAAATCCCGTTGAGTACGTAGCGGTGTAGGTAAACTTGTGACAATCCGTTTGGTAATCATATGAATTTTTTACGATTACGATACGATTGCTTTTCTACTTGCGCGTAGAGACTCTTGCCCGCGCTATCCATCATGCAAATCACTGGAAAATCTTTCACTTCTAATTCCCAAATGGCGTCGGTCATACCAAAGTCTTTTTTATAGACATGAATCACTTTAGTAATGCAGTGCGCATAATAGACCGCCGCTCCACCAATGGCAGCGCAATACACCCCTACCCCTTTGAGCGCCTGACGCACCGTATCGTCCATACCACCTTTACCGATAATCATGCGCGGTCGATATTTCTTTATCAATCTAGGCGTGTACAAGTTGAAGCGAGCACTGGTTGTTGGCCCGGCGGCTAATATCTGATAGCTCCCATCCGGTTGTTCCTGATACAGCGGCCCACAATGGTAGATCACAGCTCCATGCAGTGGTTTAAAATCGTGCTGCAACAACCACTTGTGCGCTTTATCGCGCGCCGTAAACATCCGTCCGGAATACACTACTTCTTTGCCCGCAGTTACGGTAGACATAATGTGGCTCGTCGCATACTCCAACACCCGATCGATACACCCACAAACCATGACGCGGGATGAACATAGCGGGCGGTAAATTTCACGCCTAAGGCAGTGGTTTTTCCACCCACTCCCATGGGGCCAATATCGAGGGAGTTAATTTTTTTCAATAATCGTCGTTCCATGGCCGCTAATTTCGGTACGGGATTATGTTGTGTCAGAGTTAAGAGATGTCGATTTTTAGCCCGATAGCTGGCTTCCTCCATATTGCCACACACGGCCGCGCCAATAATGTAGGGTGGGCAACCACGGCCTTGGGCTTTAATGACGGCATCAATAATACATTTTTCGATACCGATAAAATCGCGTTCTGCCTGAATGGTCGGATCTGGTAATTGATACACCCGTGAAACATTTTCTGATCCACCACCTTTTAACAACAACTGAATCTGCGATTGATCTTCAGTCTCCTTAAAATAAATAATCGGATAGTTGCCGATGGCTTTACCCCGCACGATATCATAGGCATTAGCGCGTAATGGTACGACTTTGGTCGCAAGGTTAGTGGCTTCCTTAATGATCTGCTTTAACTCCAACTGTTTATACTTTTTACTTTGATACTTTACATAAAATAACGGGATGCCGGTATCCTGACACAATGGTCTGACTTCAGCGTCGGCCATGGCAATATTTTTCAGCATGGTTTTCAACACGGCCCGAGCTCGAGGATTGGTTTCCGTCCGCAAGCCACGCTGTAGAGCTTTCACCACATCCGCCGGCATATGTGTTACCGCCGTTCGATACATCTCAACAATGGCAGCCACTAATTCAGATCGTTTCATAATTGACTGCGTAAACCATTTAGCCAAGCCTCAGCCAAAGCGCCAACCGTTAAGGTAATATAATCAGTCTTGCCCTGCCGCACAATAAACCGTTCATCATCTCTAATTTTACCGATCACCTGTACGGTGATACCACGCGTAGCGGCATGGCGCTGCACAGCTTGCAGTAATTGTGGATCCAGCTCGAAGACAAATCCACCGGTTTCTGTAAAAAGCTTTTGCGTGGCGGTTAAGCCTTTGCCTGGAACAGCATCCAAATCTATTTCCACACCGGTGCATAATTCTCCTCGACCGCCAAAACTCATTTCGGCCAGGGTGACCAACAAGCCACCGTCACTAATATCATGGCAGGTTGGCACTAACCCTTGTTCAATGACGTCCGTCATAAACCAAATTTCCCGTTCGGCGGCAGCAAAATCTGGTTGTGGCACATGTGCACCGTACGTATTGAACAACTCATACAGCACCGAACCACCTAATTCATTTTTGCGCTCACCGACTAGACACAACAGATTACCAGGCTGAATCAAATCTGGAGTGATCGCAGTCGTCACATCAGCTAAACGGCCGACACAACCAACGATGGCGGAAGGGTGGATGGATTGATCTTGGGCTTGGTTGTAGAGAGACACATTGCCGGACACAATTGGGATGGGAGCGTTATCATACCCTTTGACATGAATCGCCTTAGCCGCTTCCGCCACGCCACGGACGCCTTCGGTAAATTCCCACATTTGTTCAGGCTTTTCTGGATTACCATAGTTCAAACAGTCTGTGAGACACCATGGCGTAGCGCCAACAGCAGCCACATTACGCATGCTTTCCACCACCGCATTAGCCCCTTGCCAATAGGGTGAAATTTTTCCATACCGGGGATTGCCGTCCACGCTTAAGGCTACTCCAACCCGTGACCCCTCATCAATCAATGGCGCCATCACGCCAGCATCGGCCATACCCGCTTCAATTTCCACCAAACCTTGAATGCTCTTATCATAGTGTTCGTAGACTGGTTTTTTACAAGCAATCGCCGGATGGGCCATGATTTTCAACACGGTAGCCTGAATATCTGGCACGTCCGTCCAATCCGGTTCTTGACCAGCATAGTGTTTTGGTTGGACCGCTCGCTCATAACGCAGACCGGCAGTGACGGCCGCTGGTTCGGCATCGAGAATTTTTTCACCTTGATAAAACACTTGATAATTACCTGTTTGCACTGTGCCAATCACAGAGGCTTTGGCACCATAGGATACCTTGGGAAAATCCCAGGTCTCGTTATAGTGTTTAAGAATCACTGCTGACGCTTTTGGTGAGGCCACCCACATAAACCGTTCTTGAGTTTCGGCCATGAGGATGACCGCCGGGGATAAATTGTCCATGCCCACGTACACTTGATCTAATTCAATCTTGGCGCCGAAACCACCAGCTTCTGCTAATTCAACCGACGCGCACAAAATACCGCCCGCCCCTAAATCTTTAAAACCAACTTCAGCCAGTAACTTTTGTTCTTTCAATACCCGAAACAAGTCGTAGGTGGCCAAGAGAATATGACGTTCAAGAAAGGCATTCGGCTCTTGGACAGCGCCTTTATTGGCAGCGGCGTTGGCTTCGTTCAGTTCGATGGAAGAAAACGAAGCTCCACCAAACCCGCTTTGATCGGTTGGTTTCCCAATGAGAATAAAATGGTACCCAGCCGCATTAGCCGGAGCTTTGGAGTGAATAATATCCGGTAATGGGACTGTACCCATGGCCACCACATTCACCAAACAATTGGTATTGTATGATTCGTTAAAAAAAGTATCGCCAGCCAGCGTTGGAATACCGAGTGGATTACCATAACCACCGATACCGGCCATCACACCGTTGGCTAACCATTTGGTTTTATTCAGGTTGATATCCCCGAAGCGTAACGGATCGGCCACAGCAATGACTTTGGCGCCCATGCAGGCTACATCACGCACTAATCCGCCAATACCAGTAGCGGCACCCTCATACGGCACCACTTGCGACGGATGATTATGCGATTCATGACCAATCACTAAACAATAATCTTTATCGCCTACCCGATCTAACCAGACAATGCCGGCATCTTCTCCTGGCCCCACCACGACGTGCGGGCCGGTGGTATGAAAAGTGGCGAGATATTTTTTACTGGAACGATAGGAGGTGTGTTCACTGCCCTCAATACCAAAGGCGATCAACTCGGTTAGGGTCGGCGGCCGTTTGAGAATAGTGTCTTGCACCTGACGCGCTTCCGCCACGGTTAAACCAATGCTATATTTTACTAACAAAGCTTTGACTTCAACATCGTTCAGTTTACTTAAATCAAAAACCAATTCAGCCATATCGTTTATGGCACTTGAATAGTCGATTTGCGTTCGGCTCCAACCGATACTAAAGAAATGGGCGTATCCACTTCATGAGCGATAAACTTGAGGTATTCTTTCATCCGTGTTGGTAAGGCCTTATAGCCGTGTTTGACGATGGTGATAAAATCATTGTCGGTGAGATTTTTCCAACCGGGTAAGGATCGGTAAATTGGTTGACAGTGCCGGCTAATCTCTAAATCGGCTGGAAGATTGGTGAGATAGCTGGATTTATATTTATACTTCACGGCAATTGGAATTTTCTTTAACCCACCCAAGACATCAATCTTGGTGACGGCTAAACTGGTGAGGCCATTGACACGACAGGCGTAACGCAACTGGACCAGATCGATCCAACCGCAGCGGCGCGGCCGGCCGGTGGTGGTGCCGTATTCTTGACCACGTTCGCGCAAATAATCACCTATTTTACCCTTGGCCTCGGTGGGAACTGGACCGGAACCCACCCGCGATAAATACGCTTTCACCACACCAATAATCTCATCAATTTTGGTTGGGCCAATGCCAACGCCGGTACAGACGGCTCCAGCAATGGTATTCGATGAGGTGGTATGAGGATAGGCTCCATGATCGTTATCCAATAAGGTTCCTTGGGCACCCTCAAATAAAATGCGTTTACCCGAGCGTAAGGCCTCATTTACTTCTAACGAGACATCACCCACATAGGGCTTCAAACGTTGACCATATCGCCAGTAGGTATTAAATATAGCTGATTTATTCAGATGGATACGCTGGCGGTATAATTTTTGTAAGGTATTCTTTTTCAGTTCAAACAATTGATCGAATTTTTCTTTAAAAATGGCTTTATTCAGTAAATCCACTACTCGAATACCTGTGCGCTCGGATTTATCAGCATAGGCCGGACCAATGCCACGCCGCGTTGTGCCAGCACCAAGGACACCTTTGTATTCATCAATCATCCCATCCATCAAGATGTGGAAGGGGAAGATCACATGCGCCCGTTCGGAGATAAGCAAGTTTAATTTGTGTCCTTTAGTTTCAAAATTATCTAATTCAGCCAACAGCACTTCTGGGTCAATCACCATGCCGTTCCCCATGACAATACGCTTCTTGGGATAGAGCACGCCCGATGGTAACAGATGTAGTTTGTGTACCACGCCATCTACCACCACGGTATGGCCAGCATTATTGCCACCTTGGAAACGGACGACATAATCAACGGTGGGTGCGAGGTAATCAATAATTTTTCCCTTGCCTTCATCACCCCATTGGGCACCGATAATCATGATGGTTTTAGCTCGACTAACGCGCTTTGGCATATTTTTTCGCACACTTAATGGTATTCTCTATTAACTTGGCCACGGTGAGTGGACCTACCCCCCCTGGCGTTGGGGTAACTAATCTGGCTTTCCTGGCAACCGATTTAAAATCAATGTCGCCGTACATTTTCTTCCCCACAAAGGATACCCCGGCATCAATCACCACCGCGCCCGGTTTGATCATGGCACCGGTTAACAGTTTAGGTTTACCAACCCCAGTGATAATAATGTCAGCGGTTTTGGTATGGGCGGCGAGGTTCTTCGTGGAACGGTTCAATACCGTAACCGTAGCCTGTTCGTGAAACAACATATTGGCCAGTGGACGGCCCACCAGGCTACCAGCTCCAATCAACACCACCTTGGCACCCACCAAGGGGACCTTATAATAGCGTAATATTTCCAAAATGGCACCAGGGGTGGGCGGTTCAATCCAGTAGCTGCCAGTGACGAGTTTGCCTAAACTGGTTTGGGTGAGGCAATCCACATCAATACTGGGTGAGATACTTTCTAAGACCTTGCCGGTGTTGACCTGTTGCGGTAACGGCAATTGTACAATCAGACCGGTTAAGCCGTACCGCCGGTGTTGCAGTTGTTTGATTTCGGCAATGAGTTGCTTGGTGGAAATACGGCTGGGTAAGTGGAGCAACAAAAAATCGACGCCGCAGTGTTCGGCCGCCTCGCCTTTTTTACGCACATAGGTTTGCGACGGTTTATGGTTACCCACCAAGACCACCCCTAATTTGGCAGTCACGCCGCGCTGGCGCTTGATGCGACTATAGATTTTACTGGCAATGTGGTGTCCGTTGACGATTGTGGTCATAAGGCATAAAAAAATCCCCGGTTTTCGGGGAGTGGATATCCTCACTTATATATAGCATACCCAGAATAAGTTGACAATATCGCCGTCGATAGGGATATGATTATTCCGAACCAGGCTGGTATTTTATCACCATTTGTACTCGATATATGGTGGAATGGTTTGGTGATGTTGCTGATGGACAAATGGTATTGAATGAATGTGGGGAAATCGTCAAACAACAATTATTATGGTTACCACATCAATATCCGTACATTCAATTGGATGAATGGGTGGTGATGCCAAATCATGTACACGTCATAATACAGATCAAACCGTA
>CAYZUI010000170.1:0-3203 GCA_964481945.1 uncultured Gammaproteobacteria bacterium | reverse complement strand
CAATAGCTAAACCGGTTGATGTGCCACCGTCAAAATTCAAGGCTGCCGTGATATTCGGATCAGTCAACGAAGCTAAGGCAGCTGATAATTCGGTGAGGGTTAATCCACCATACTCACTGACAATGAAATACACCAAACCGTCTGCAGCTACGGCCACAACGGTACGTTGCGCTGTATCGGTAGAATCAGATTTTACTTGAGCCGCCCCAGCCAACACGAGCATGGGATAGGATTGTACGCCACTGGTAGATAAAGCACCGGTCTCTTGGGTAATGATCCACTGCTCATTTTGTCTAGTAAAACTGCCCGTTTGACCGGACAATAAGGGGCCAAATGACTGACCATCGGCTACGGTGCGAGTGACTAATTCATACTGTTCATCAAAGTAACTGGCGTTGATGACCACGCTATAGTCGCCTGTGTCTTGCCATTCACTGATAGTTTTAGGTGCCGCCTCATCGACTAACACAGTGATGTCGGCTTGGCTGGGATTAATGCGCACAATATCAAACAGCTCTTCGGTAACGAACACTTGTTTAAAATCAACTCCCGGCCGGACGTTTGTCCAAGCGGCGTATTGGATGGTTGGTTGAATCACTGGATTGTTTACGCTGTTGACGTTTGATAAATCTACCGTCCATTCCGAGGTACAACCGGATAAACCAAATAGTACTAGTAAAAGATATAGTTTCATTGTTGTAAAATATGGCGTCGAATAGTGTTCATCAATTCTATATAAAAAGACACATTATGTATAGCGGCGAGGCGAAGACCCAACGGCTCATTCACGGTAAACAAATGACGAATATACGCTCGGCTATAGCCTGAAGTACACGTAGTACAGTGACAGAATGGGTCTAACGGTTGAAGGTCTGTTTTGTGCACACTACTGGTGATATTAATTTTACGATAAGCCACGTTTATCAGGTTTGAATCAACCAGTTGTTCAGCCGTATGCAGATAGACTTGGCCATGGCGGGCATTGCGGGTGGGTAGGACGCAATCAAACAAATCAATACCGCGTTTCACGGCTTCCAAAATCTGTTCTGGTTGACCAACTCCCATTAAATAGCGCGGCTTATCTTTTGGTAACAGCGGTACGGTGACATCAAGCATCTGATACATCACTTCCACCGGCTCCCCCACTGCTAAACCGCCAATGGCGTACCCATCGAATGGTAAACTGGTTAAAGCTTCCGCCGATTGTTTGCGTAAATCCGCATAACTGGAACCTTGCACAATGGCAAATAACTTTTCATTACCCTTATGATCAAGACACCGTTTCGCCCAAGCGGTTGTGAGTGCCACCGATCGCTCGGCCTCGGATCGACTGGCTGGATAACCCGGAAAATAATCAAACGCCATGGCGATATCTGAACCGATGGCTTGCTGAATCTCCATCGATAACTCTGGGGTGAACAGATATTCCGCTCCGTCAATATGTGAATTGAAACGCACGCCCGCATCGGTCACTTTACGTAATTTTGCCAAACTGAAGACCTGAAAGCCGCCTGAATCCGTTAAAATTGGTTTAGACCAATTCATCAAGTGATGCAATCCTCCAACCGCTCGTAATACCTCTAACCCCGGCCGAAGAAACAAATGATAGGCGTTGGCTAAGAGAATATCGTTGCCAATACTCGTTAAGTCGGTATTGGCAATGTGCTTCACCGACCCACGTGTGGCAATCGGCATGAAGGCTGGTAACCGTACCGTCCCGTGCCGAGTGACCAGTTCAGTTGACGACGACGCCATCGTCATCAGCTCCGGGATCACTGGATAAATTGGTGGTAATTTTTTTGTCTTGGGCTTGAATGGCTACACCGCTATTGGCATCGGTAGCGGTCGCAATACTATCATTGGCTAGCACCAACAGCTTATCAACATCGGCTGCGGTGGGTGTGACCGACACCGTAAAGGTAGCAATTTTGGTACTGCCGGCTTCCACTTTGCGCAAACTCCAGGTGACTGTACCGGTATCAGCGACAAAACTTATTTTATCATCGGCACTGGTAACATAGCTGACACCATCGGGCAAGGTTGTTTGGATAGTCGCATCAGACATTTCGCCGCCACCAGCCGTGATCGACCAGCGAATCACATAGGTGGTGGTTTTCCCAACGGTGGGCGGCAATGGGCCGGATCCCAGCCTGGATAAATCATCGGCAAAATAGCGACCAACGGCGGACAAGGCTAACGTTCCTTGCACCGTCGTGGTGACTTCAGCCGTGGCCTCGAATTCAGCATCACTGTCAGCCACGGTAGCACTGGCCACAGCCAGGGTAGCCACGATGGCGCTAATCGCTTCCGGCAATGGACTCTTCACTACCGTGGTGTACGATAAAGTTGTTTCTTCACCCGGTTTCAGCTCGGTAATGGTATCCAGTGTGGCAGAGGTCGCCGCCACGGCATTACCGGCAAAGGTCAATTCTAACGCAATATCACTGATGGTTATTTTTGATGGATTACTGACGGTGACTTCATAGGTTAATTGCTCACCCGCTTGAGCGGAAGTTGGGGCGGATAGTTGCAGGTTTAATTCTGGGTTAATGACTTTTACCGTATGACGATCTTCAGCTTGCAAGTTTAAAAAACCGTCCGCTTCCTGGATGCCAGTTTGCAAGACAAATTCTTGTTCGGCCTCCGCCTCGGCTGACATCGTTCCCTTTACCGTCACCGTTTCCGTGGCCGCTGGTTCAATCTGTTCAAATAACCAGGTATGATTACTTTGGGTAGCAGATGGTTCTGCTCCACTGACTTGAAAACCTGGTGGAAATTGGACAACCGCCTTGGCGTTCACTAAGGGCAACACCGCTTGGTTGGTAATGGTAAAGACATAGGACAGCTCTTCACCGCTCCGCACTTGTTCCGGTACAGTCACATCCAGCTGCATAATTGATTCTCCTAAGGTCACACTGGTGGTAGCCGAAGTTTGAAAATCGGAGGAAAAATTAGCCGGCGTATAGGTGAGCAGCGTGGTAAAATCTTTTTGCTCGCCCACTTGACCAACCACCTGGCCAACCACCTGAATCGTTCCCCCGGCTCCGGCCGGGACATCACTGATATCCCAGTGATTCGTTGTGCCATCTTGTGGTACCGGATCGGATGAGACCACATAAAATCCATCGGGTATCACCAATTCTACCGACCCCCGGGCAATGGCCACGGGACTGGTATTTTGATATGTCATCGTCAACTTCAAT
>CAYZUI010000169.1:0-5426 GCA_964481945.1 uncultured Gammaproteobacteria bacterium | reverse complement strand
CTGTTTGATGAGAACTAGTGTATTGAAACAGATTGGCCCGCTCACCGAACGCTATTTTGCCTACTACGAGGAAGCGGATTGGTGTTGGCGGGCACGGCTGGCTGGCTATCGTTGCCAAGTGGTGCCAAGCAGCACTTTGCGGCATATCAAAAGTGCAGCGTATCGAACCTACTATAATGCGCGCAACATGGTATGGTTCATGAAGCGATTCGCCTCACCCCTTCAACTGACCTACTTTTTTTGTTACTATTTTACTATCTTCTGGATTGAACGATTACGCAAAGGGTCACGCTTCAGTGATTTATGGAAGGCAGCTAAAGACGGTTGGTTATGAAGTATTCCATTATTATACCGGTCTATAACGATCCTTACTTGCCCGTCTGCCTGAACAGTTTGGCGCAACTGCAGGGCGGATTAGATTGTGAAGTCATTATTGTAGAAAATGGGCAAACGGATTGGATTGAACCCTTAGTACACCAGTATAACTTTCGGTATCTATCGGAAACGGTGATAGGATCGTATTCGGCTCGCAATGCCGGTATTGCCCACGCCAGCGGAGACGTGTTGGTCTTTACCGATTCTGATTGTGAAGTAACGCCAAATTGGTTACAGCACATTGATCAAGTATTAGCGGATGATCAGATTACTGGGGTGATGGGCTGGTCAGCCGGTGCACCAAGTACCAGAGTGGCGGCTCTTGAACAATTAATGTACGAAGCTAATATTGCCAACTTTACTGCTGAACACGACCTCAAACGGGTTGATACCAGAAATTTGGCGATTAGACGTTCCGTGATCGATCGCATTGGTTCATTTCAAGCATCCCTGCAGTATGGTGGCGACATGGAATTTGGTGCCCGGGCCCACGCTGCCGGTTTTCGCGTTGTCTACGATAGCCAACTGGTTGTGGTGCATCATAATATTAAACGCTTAAATCCCCTGTTGCTCAAACGTGTCCGACAGAATTACGGCAATATGGCTATCGTTCAACTCCATGATCGTGACTTTGTGTTAACCTATTTTCCGCATCTCCTCCGCTATCAGGCCTCCTCCTTAAACAGACTGAGATGTTTTTTTTATAAAATGTGTGTCGGTCTGGCCAGTCACGTATCAGACAGTATTATTAAGATCTTGCCACTACGATTAGGTTATTTCTATTTTAAAACAATGAATGTGTTGGCGATGCGTTTGGGACAATTAAGTTTTGTGCTTGGTAAAACGGTATGGTAAGCGTGATTGTGTTGTCCTGGAATGCGCGAGCCGAAGTGATGGCTTGTGTGGAGTCGCTGCTGACTGCGTGTCAAAATATTGAACATGAGATTATTGTGATTGATAATGGTTCAGCAGATGATAGCGTAGAGTATCTGAAAAAAATCTCTGGTATTAGGCTGATCATCAATCCAATAAATGTGGGGTATGCTGCAGGTAATAATCAAGGATATAGCTTAGCCAAAGGAGAATATATTTTACTGCTCAATCAAGATACGATCGTGAATCAAGCAGCGCTTACGGTGATGATCAATTGGTTAGAGCAACACGCTGACTATGGCGCCGCCACAGTGAAATTGTTGAATCCCGACGGATCGACTCAATACTATATGCATCGACGTTTTCCAAAATTACACGTGTTACCATTAGCGTTGCTGCATAAACGAATAAACGCTTTTCAACCACGCAGTGTGCAGCAGTATCTCTACTTAGATAAAGATTTCTCTGCGGATTTCGATATCGATCAAGCCGCCGGCTCATGCATCCTGGTGCGACGCCAAGCCATCACCCAATTAGGCGAACTGTTTAATGCGCAACGTTTTCCGCTGTATTACAACGATGTGGATTTATGTCGACGCCTATGGCAGTGCGGCTGGAAAATTCGCTGTCTGTGTTCCGCCTCGATCACCCATTTAAAAGGCACCAGCGTACGGAAGGTGCCACGCTGGCGCAATAGTATCATCTATCTGACCGCTGTGTGGCATTATTTTATATCTGCCGGAACAAAGTGATACACCACTACATCCGTGTCACGCACCGTACTGACAAAATCAAAACGTTTAGCTATATAGTCTTTGACGTTGTCACGTAAATGGCGTTGGTGAGTCACGTTATAGATCACCCAGCCGCCACTGGTGCCACGTTTGGCTAAGGCTTTAAATTCTGGCAACGTTAAACTTTTGTACGCACCCAACTTATAGATCGGTACGGTTGAATCTGGCCAATAATAAAACCGCGGTCCCTGGATGAGCACCACTTCACCCGCGACCACCCGGTCTGCTACATAGGTATAAGCAGTGCGCATATCGGGATAATCCGATTCAGTCGAAAACGATACGGTGGGCCCGGTCAACACAGCCAGAGGAATAATCAAACTATAGCGTAGCCACATTGGTCGCGGTAACAACTCAAATAAAAAACGCAGCGTGGCGATCATCCCCACCACGGTCACGAGACTAATCATTGGTACCGCTACACTGATATAGCGTTGTGCATCCCAGCGATGACTGAAGAAGATAAAGTACACCAGCACCACTACACCAGTGATGGCGCTGAAACCAATAAAGCTACGCACCTGGCGCAGCGCCATGCCTACTCCAATCACCGCAAAGCCGGCCGCCAGAGCTGGTACTTGCCAAGAGCTAAATAAATCCAGGATATACGACCAGTGTGGTTGAGTGCGGATAATGGCGGCGTCCAGCGGCAAGACATTAATGCCTAACAAGGTAAGGCTGATGGCAATCGTTCCGAGTACTGCTCCCACAATCCAGGCAACCGTCCATGGCCGATCCGCCGGCTGTCGATTCACCAAAAATAATGTCATTCGTACGGTGACATACACGGCTAAAGCTGCCACTAACGCCAACGTCAACTCTTTGAAAATAAGTACGGCTACACTGGTGGTGATGGCCGCTGCCGCGCCATACAGCAGACGTTTTTTCCAACCACGGCTTTCAATCAACTGATACACCGTAAACACCAACATGATACTGCAGACCATCAACATACTGTACATCCGGACGTAGCGGGACAAGCCGATACTTAACTGATCAAACGCTAACACTAACCCCGTACCATACGCAACCAATTCATGTTTAGGCACCCGCAAGATAATCAGTATCGTGACCGGGATAAGCAAAATGCCCCATAACGCTGCCGGTAAGCGAGCGGCCAATTCATTATCACCAAATAGAGCTATGCTTCCCGCTATCTGAACCATAAACAGTTTGGCCCGGTCGTATGGTTTATCACCAGCTTCGGTGTAATAATCCCACCGTACCCACTCACCAGTCTTCAGCCAGCCAACGGCCGCTTCGAACTGATAAAACTCATCGTTGTACAAATTGACCTCGCCTAAATTCGATAAACGCAACACCCCGGCCAAGACCGTAATCACTAGAATCAGACCAAGCTGGCGGACTAGACTTTTCATCAGCTTTTAAGTATAATCGAGCGGTTCAACTATGGCAAGACGAATCGCAGTGATCGGTTTAGATGGCGCCACCTTCGACCTGTTAGACCAACTGATGGAGCAAGGGATCATGCCAAATCTGCAGCGCTTGTGTCGTGAAGGCACCAGGGCGAATTTGCGTTCTACTATGCCGCCCTACACCGCGCCGGCCTGGACTACCTTTGCGACAGGGGTCAATCCAGGTAAACATGGCTGCTATGATTTTTTATTACCAACGGCTGATCTGGAACGGTTCGATTTATGCAATAGCACCCACATTCAAGTGCCCACGATCTATGAATTATTGCATCAAGCGGGCAAGCGATCTATTTTAGTGAACCTGCCAAATTCATATCCACCCAAATTAGCTACGCCAACCATCACCGATATGCTCACCGTGGGCGATAATTGTGTCTTTCCCGAGTCACTGAAACAGCGTTATCCCAGTTTACAACAGTATCGTTTAGCCCCCAATGAAGCCCTGCAAGTGAAGGGTAAATTGACGGAATATGTAGATGACATCATTGCGGTTGAACAAGGGCACATGGCGGGGGTGCAGGACCTCTGGCAGAACGAGCCATGGGATTTGTTTTACTATCTATTCTCATCGACCGATTGGATCTCACATGCCATGTTTGATAAATTAATGGACGGTTCGTTTCCCAAAGCCTATGACTTATTTCGCTACATTGATGAACAGCTCGGTTGGTTTATGAATCACCTACCGGCCGAGACACATTTGTATGTGTTATCGGATCACGGGTTTAAAGTGTATCGCCACACTTTTTATTTCAATAAATGGCTCGAGCAACAGGGTTATCTGACCACCAAGTCGGCACCGGCCCAGCAGTTTCACCAAAACATCAGTAAGCAGGACGAACAAAAAACTAAGTTGCAACAACAAAAACCTTTCCAGGTTAATATTAGTGGTACTACACTGAAACTATTAAGTATACTAAAACCAGTAGAACGACTGGCGCGGTGGTTTTACCATGCGGTGGCCAAGCCATTTTTGCCGATTAAATTTAATCTTGACGTGACGATTGATTTTGAGAAAACCACGGTGTGTTTTCCGAAAGGACGCACCATGACGGCGATCTATATCAACGACGGTCGGAAATACAAACAGGGTAAACCAATGACCGATGCTGAATATCTGCAGTTGCGCACCGAGGTCAAAACCAAACTAGAAAACCTACGTGGACCAGATGGACGACTGGTGACACCACGGGTCTACACGAAAGAGGAAATCTACGGTGCGGCTACGCCGGAACGCTGCCCGGATTTATTTTACGAGTTTGGGGAGTACTGGTTTGTGGGTCAGTTTCATTCTAGTGAATTATTTGTTGATGAAGTTTCCAGCAAACATGGACCGGTCGGGATGTTGGTGGCTTGGGGCAACGATATCAAGGCACAACAATTACCAGAACAACACCTTGCCAGCCTCATGCCTACTATCCTGCATGATCTTGATCAACCGCTGCCAACTGATTTGGATGGTGTGGTGATGCCGATTTTTAAAACCGCTCGGCCGATCCGCCAAACTGAGCTGCTTGATTCAATTCGTATCTGATATGGACCCACGTACCCTGATTATTGGATTAGACGGCACGACTTTCCGCATTTTGGATCCACTGTTGCAGCAAGGCAAATTACCACATCTGCTCAAGCTGATTAAGCGTGGTGTCCGCGGCACCTTACTGTCCACTAAGCCACCGGTCACCGTTCCGGCTTGGACAACCTTTGCCACTGGTGTCCACCCCGGTAAGCATGGCTGTTATGATTTCTTTCTGCCCGGTAAAACCATTCGTGATTTTCGACCAGCCACCAGCGCAGAAATCAAAGTACCGACATTCTATGAATTACTACATCGGGCCGGCAAAAAAACTATTTTGGTTAACCTGCCCAATTCCTATCCCCCCCGTCTCCCCGATCAAACTATCATTACCGATTTCATGACCTATGGCGAAGACTATATTTTCCCCAA
>CAYZUI010000168.1:0-3624 GCA_964481945.1 uncultured Gammaproteobacteria bacterium | reverse complement strand
ATCCACCAGTAGTAACGGGTGATGGCATCGCTATGGCGCTGCGAGCCGATGCAGTGGTGCGTGATATGGAATTCGTCCAGTTTCATCCCACCGCCTATTATATTCCCGGACAACGACCGTTTTTATTGTCGGAAGCGTTACGGGGTGAGGGTGCTCATTTGGTCAATCATCAACACAAACGGTTTGTGAAAGAATTGTGGCCACGCGATAAAGTCAGCCGGGCAGTGTATCGCCAACAAAGACAAGGCTTAGTGTATCTCGACTTCCGGCACAAATCTAAAACTTTTTTAAAAAAACGTTTCCCCGGTATTTATCAGCGTTTAGCCACCGACCGGCTCTACCTAGATCTGGACCTCATTCCCATAACCCCAGTAGCGCATTATTTGTGCGGTGGTGTCCATACCGATTTGTTTGGTCGCAGCTCATTATCGGGGTTATACGTGATCGGTGAAGCGGCTCACACCGGCCTACACGGTGCCAATCGTTTAGCCAGTAATTCATTATTAGAATGTCTCGTCTTAGCCCATCGTTCGGCCCGACACATTCACACGTTGGCTGAACGAGGAAAGAAGAAGAATAAACCTCATAGTCACGTCAACTGGTCTGAAGATGACACCTTCATTGGTTTGAGACAACAATTGCAAAACATCATGTGGGAAGCCGGTGGGATTGTGCGGACGAAGGCTGGCTTGCAATCTGGTCTGGAAGCCATGCGGGCCATTCGCACGGCTGTAGAAAAAACACCGAATATTGAATTACAGAATATGGCTACGGTGGGTGAAGCCGTGTTGACCGCTGCCCTCAAGCGTACCCAAAGCCTGGGTTGCCATTACCGAGTAAATTAGTTACACTAAATCAATCATGAGATTTCCACGCTCAAAAAAGATAATTTTTGTAAATAACAAAGGCGGAGTTGGCAAAACGACGCTGGCTTTTAATTGTGCCGTAGCCTTCGCCAAACAAAGATATAAAACTGCCATGATTGATCTTGATCCGCAATGTAATCTCACCCGTTTGGCCATGGGAGAGGATTATTATCAAAAAAACTTATTTTCTGAAACCGAGCAAACCATCTATGCTGTTTTACGTGGCGTAATTGAGGGTGGTGGAGATGTAAATCTGGCAGTAAAATTTCTTCCGATTAAGGCGAATGAAAATCTGCTGCTGTTGAAGGGTGATATAAACCTGTCTGTTTATGAAGGATTATTAGCTACGGCTTACGGCCAAGCAGCGTCCGGGCAGCCAATTGGATATTTTCAAACTAGCGCTATTGATCGATGGTTACGAGAAAAAGCCTTCAGTGAGCAGATTGATATTTTTGTCATTGATACTTCACCCAGCTTAGGCCTGTTAAACCAGATGATTTTATTGGGGGCTGATTATTTTGTTGTGCCCATGTTGCCGGATGCCTTCAGTGTCCAAGGTATTGAAAATTTGGGTACGGTATATGAAAAATGGAAAATACAATGGCGAAATTCCGCCAAAGCACTGGCTGGAAACACCGAAACAAGGTTTGTGTTGCCGGGGGACCCGCTGTTCATCGGCTATATTGTGAATATGTATAATGTTTATAGTAAACAACCAATTGCCGATCATCGGGCTTGGATGGAAAAAATTCCAGAGCGGGTACGAACGTATTTATCTGAAAAACATTGCCGTAATGGTTTAGTTCAGGAGAGTTGGAAAAATCCTCTGCAAATTGTTCAGGATTATGGGAGAATTCCAGCGAAATGTCAGGAGTTAGGTGTGGCAATATATGATCTTGATCCGGTGTTAGTGGCAGACCATCAGTTAGGTACGAAAGAAAACATTGAAAAATCCAAGGAAGAATTTTCCAATTTAACAACGGCGATTTTGAAAGTGCTAACGGAGTATTAAAAAATGATCAACTTCACTGAAGTTTGTCATTACCGGGTGAACCAAATATCGTACAAAGTATTGCACTTACTGGTTGAACCTAATAGTTGGTTCTCATTTTTAGTCAACTCTAGAGTGGACCTGTGACAATTACATAAACAAACCAAATGGCTGCAGCCACAATGGCGACCAAAGGAATCAAGATTGCTAATAATGAGAGAATGCCAAATATTAACACCTTGCTTAATTTTCTTTCGTTGACTGGTTTTTTACGTTCTCGCCTTAGCGTAAGGATAAAAGCAGGGAGAGAAACGAACAATACTATCGCGCACAGTGCTAGTATGAGGTTTTCAAACATTAACATAATAGCCATAGTTTGAATGAATACGATTTCTCTGTCAATGTCCTAGATGCTCACTTCAAACCACAGAGTGATTCACAACCGATGTAGTTGACAAATCTGTATAACGGTTTTTCTCATCATTTTGTATTATTTCTTTTTTTCTGCTAAAGTAGTCAAACTGATTACGTAAAGTGGCAGGAGGCGAAGACGGGGTATGGCCCAATTGGTAGGGCGCACGATTCGGGTTCGTGAGGTTCCGAGTTCGAGTCTCGGTACCCCGACATGGCTAGTTTTTCGCAGAAGGTGTTCCAGATTGTGAAGAACATTCCGAAAGGAAAAGTTTTAACGTGTCAACAAGTCGCTCAGAAAGCTGGCCGGCCGCGGGCGTATCGAGCGGTTGGGACGATCTTATCGAAGAATACCGACTCCACTGTACCGTGCCATCGCGTGATCAAATCCGATGGGAGTGTTGGCGGGTATAATGGTTTACGTGGTGAAAAAATCGCTTTACTCAAGGCTGAAGGTTCCGGCAGTAGGATCTTCCTCCGTTCTTAAAATCCAGGCAATACATTGGTCTACTTCGGTTTGCGTAACATGGTCATACTTGACCATTCTTTCTCCTGCCGCACGCAAAACGCTGTCATCTCGAGAACGTGAACGCACCACACGCAGCGACTTCAGTACTTTACTTCCTGTCAATTCCATGGCAAGTATACTGTCTTGTTCAAACCGAACAAATGCCGCCTCCACTTTTTTTATTAATTCTAACTGTGCATCACGCCCTATTTCGTAAACTCTTTTCTTACCTCTCCAATCATCAATGATAAAATTAAACGCAGTTCTTTCTTGAGGAAGCACCTCATGTTCCTGGGATGTTTCAACCAATAATGCCTCAAGTCGCGCGACCGCATCGTCGCAGCAAGCAATAATGGTTTGGTAGTGTGGAAGAACCCATCGAAGGTTTTGTAAACACGTTTCCTTATCACCAGGATTGTCACTCTTTGGTATTTTCCCGGCTAAATCATCTTCATTAATGATCGCCTTTTCCTGATTAAATATTTTAGATTGTTCACCCACTATGATGTCTTTCCTTTCCCATAGCTGTCTCCATGGCTCTGGCTTCTTAGCCCTTCTTGGAAAACGGTCGAATAAACTCATACAAAGTATAGTATATACTCATAACGACTTTACTGAAAATAGATAGTGTCTTACAGTAAGGTGCAATGCTCACCTTTACCCCATCTCTATTTTTTCAACACGCTACCTGTCCGCACTGGATTTGGCGTGATCGCTATGGCGACCCTACCCGAAAAGGGGATATGCCAGAATTAGCTCAAAAACTGCTCGAGCAAGGTGTGCTGCATGAAGAGGATTACATCAAAACCTTACCAATCACTTCGGTCGATGTGACGCTCGGTGAAGCG
>CAYZUI010000167.1:0-7810 GCA_964481945.1 uncultured Gammaproteobacteria bacterium | reverse complement strand
TGATTGGTTGGCTGGTCAAAGTGGTTGCAGTGGTATCGTTCGGTATGGCTTGCAACGTGGCCTCATCAGCACCTAAGGCACCCGATGCAAAACACTCATCTTGGACAACGCTATTCTCAGAGACACGACCGTTACCATAGGGACCGGTGCTTGAAACAACAAATGTGTAGGCTGGATAGTCATCCAAGTTTGTCATGACGATACAGTTTTGGGCGTATGATAATGGCGCAACAATATCGGCCCGAACTGGCTGTGCAATGACAACAGTTAATCCAACAACGAGGGTGAGTGCGATGCGATAGATGTGGGTGTTCATTTTTCGCATTATACCTGTAGTTTTCTGGATTCCCCCATCAAATAATCATACAGATGAATCACTACTTCCAACGGTACCTGATAATCCTGCGCTAGTTTATTCATTCGCAAAAACAGTTCCGTTTCCCTTTTACTGTCCTGCACCAGCTGTCCGCTGTCTTGCTTGATTTGCCCAATCTGTTGAGCCAGCATAAACCGTTCCCCCACTAACCGGACGATGGCTTCATCAAGCGCATCGATTTGCGCACGATGGGTCACCAACGGTTCACCGTGACGATCGATATCGTGATCAAGTTGTTCAACTTTTTTTAGGAAATTTTTTCGTACTGGTTCAGCATATGGGTTTAAGGTTTGCATGTCGTAAAATAATTCCCAGGTATCATTGGTCACCTTCTCCATCATTTTCAATAAATTAGCGTAATCCGGTGTGGCAATATCTTGCGGCTCTAAGCCGGTGAGGGCTCGCCCGATGAAATGCACCAGGGCTTGTGTTTTGGCCATCATCTGATCATGTTCCTCTGGAGTACACTCACTAATTGTCACCCCACGACTGGTGAATAAATCCTTTACCCGCCGATACGATTCATCATCAATGTTCAAACGACAAAAGACCACCTTATGTCCTTGCCAAGAATCTCCGGCAGAATCTGGACCATACAACGGATGCGTACCGAGGACATTATTGGCAAAATGTGTTTGGAGAATCTGACACGGTTTGGTTTTTACCGAACCAACGTCCATGACAATAGCCGTTTCAGGAATGTGCCGCTTCCATTGGACAATAGCTTGCTCCAAATTTCGATTCGGTACCGCAAAAATGACCAAATCACAACCGGAGGGATTATCCATCGTCACTATATTATCTGTCGCTAAATGTTTCTGCAGTAACGTGCCGAACCGTCCAGCACCAATTATTCCTATGTTCATATTCAGTGGTTGGGGGTGAGGTGTTGTTTTACCACGAGAAAATGAGTCTGGTTACGATCGTCATCTTGCACATTTTCTGCTACCATCCGCAAACCATATAACTGAGCACATAGTTTTGGTGCCAATACCGCCGACGTAGAAGCCAGCTTACCTGATGCTAAATCTTCCGCCGCCTTAGCGGTATCACTGTACTCAACCAGTTGGCAATCCGATAACTGTAAGTTTAAATATTTTTGGCATTGCGCCAAGGCTTGCTGATGAGAGACTACTGTGCGAATCTCATCCTGACGAACGGTGGGTAAGGTAAGTAAACACTGCGATACTGGCATATCGAAAGTCGACTCGATGGTAAAGACATGTTTACCCATGGCGTGCAGAGTCATCTCCACTAATCCACCAGTGGGATTATATATCGGCAGAATACCCAAATCGGCCTTACCTTGTTCCAGGGCCTGAAACACACCCTCACTATCTAAGGCATAGACCAATTCAACCTTAGTTAAATCATTAGCCGCAATATACATTAAAGCAGCTTGATGCGAAAAACTACCTTTATTCCCCGCTACCGCTAGCTTCATCGTATTCAAAATGGTTACGCGTTGCTTCTAAATCTTCGCGTTGTACCCTTGCTTTGTACGCTTGATATGCCTTGTTGTTGGTAAAGGTGGTGGTGGCAGGACGCATTTGCTGATAGACTCCTTCGCTATCTTCAACAAACCGGTTAAAATCATGGTTCCGCAAAAAATAACTAATTACATCACTTAATGCTATTAGCTGCCGGTTAATGTTTTCGGACGCTTGTCCCAATTCCTTCAGCACAGGATCACCAGATAAGAGAAAATAAAACTTGTTATCCTCAATGGCCTGACCGCGTTGCCTAAAATACTGTTGTAAAGCTTTTAATTTCTCATTCGTCCAGTCGCGCGTACCGCCTGCAAGCAATACAGTCATGACACTGTTCAAGCGAAAATCAACCAAATGAATTTTGGCAAACGCCTCATCAGATAATTTATATTCTGGCTTTGGCTCGGTTGGTTCAGTCATACGTGAGCCACTGTATTACGCAAATAATGATCCGTCAAGACGAGATTCACCATTGCTTCACAAATCGGTACGGCCCGTGGCAATAAACACGGATCATGCCGACCGCCCAAGCCAATGGTGGCGGTGGGTTTTACCGCTACCCGCATAACGATATCCCGTCCGTTACTAATTCCCCCGTATATACCCGCTTCAATCTGATTATGTTCTGAACCATAAAGATAAGCCACATCAAACCCGGCACTATATTCAAAGCCAACGACAGCATTGATGCTCAACAGCGCTTTGGCTAAATCGGCTTTCAGTTTATCGAAGACAGGCTCCCCTAATCCAATGGGGCAACCTTTCACTAAAATTTCGATGACGCCACCCACTGAATTGCCGCTGCGACTGGCCGCTTTAATAATTTCTACCATCTGCTTCGCTTTGCCTAGGTGTGCTGCCCGCACGGGATTTTTTTCAATCACTGCCAAGTTTGGCTTGTCAACAATAATATCTTGAATCTGTTTGGTATACGCAACCACCTTGGTTTTTTTGGGGAGAATTTTTTTCGCTACTGCTGCGACTGCGACTCGTACCGCGGTTTCCCTGGCGCTGGATCGGCCTCCGCCCCGATAATCTCGAAAGTCATATTTGAGATCATACACTTCGTCGGCATGTCCTGGGCGATAATAGTGTTTCAGTTTGGCGTAATCCTTTGGTCGCTGATCTTTGTTATAGATAATCAAGCTAATGGGCGTACCGGTGGTTTTACCGGCAAATACACCCGATAGAATTTCAACGGTATCTTCTTCCTGTCGGGCAGAAGTAATTAAACTTTGGCCTGGTCGCCGGCGATCAAGCTCCGGTTGAATATCTTTTTCGGATAATTTTATTCCAGCCGGACAGCCATCAATCACTCCGCCAATCGCTGGGCCATGCGATTCTCCCCAGGTGGTGATCCGAAAAACTTGACCGTAGCTATTCCCTGGCATGGAGCATTCGTGCGGCAGTGGTATCTAGCGTGAATCCGACTGCTTGTAATTTATCGACTACCTTTTGCATCGTTGCTCTGACACTGTATTGCCCAGTACCATCAGCGGTAAACACTTGGTTTCGTATTTCAGGGTGATCAGCCAAAGCACCTTGCGTTGGTTCAACGGTGACAAAGACTATCTTTGTTTTGGGATCAAAAGTCACTCTTACATGAAACTGTAATGCTATATTATCGGCCTGGCGTACCACAACCAGAGCATCCCGTATTAGTTCACCTCGAAAAGGTCCTTCTTCACCCCTACGTCGATCAAACAAATTATTCTCGAATAATTCAGCAAACTTTTCCGTTCTCGGTTCTCTACGTGGTTGACGCGGATCACGCCCGATTGGTTCTACCATAATGACACACAGTTTAGCAAAAAAGCTTGATTTGTTCAAGAGCCTGATACCGTAACATCGGTAAGCCATCCAGCACAATTTTGGCTTGATGTTTTTTGGCCTGTTTGATCAATTCAGTCTGGCGAGTATAATTGCAATCCATCACCACCTTACCTCGTAAGGCTTCAACCGGTACTAACAAATGATCTTCCACTGGTGTGGCGTTAACTAACACATCAAAATCATCACCATGAACTGTTCTACCTTTCCGTTTCTTGACGGTAAATGCAACAGCTTTCCCGGCTCCACCTTTACCTAAAATTCTGACACGCTTACCTGGTAAGTATTTACCGATGACTTTGTCGACACCAATCCAATCGGTATTGTATCCCACTAATTGATTACCTTGTCGCACGATCGTATTCACTGCACCAATTTTTTGAGCATCGCTATCCAAACGATCACAGTATTGCATCACCTCAATTTTGAACGGTTTGGTGACTGAAGCGCCGGGTAATTGAAACCAATTAAACACAAACATAAATTTCTTGAGATCATCCGTTTGCCATAACTGGTAACGATAGGGCTGACCACCATGGAGCTTCGGGCTTAAGCTATGCTGAATATCATCACCAACCAGACCAAATATTTTGGTCGATTTTAATTCGTCCACCGTTAACTGTCCTGGAGCTGTGGTTGTACTCCTAGAAACACTAGCGTATGTTAATAAGCTTTTGTTATAGACTCTCGTCATCATGCCTAACTCCCCCATTCCAACTACAATCACTTGTTTACCATATTTTTTTTGCAACTTGGCCAGGGTATACAAATCGTCTGCCGTATTCACTTGAGTGGCGATCTTCGGAAAAGATATCTTCTTAATCACCTGATCAAGAAATTGGTACGATGGTGTACGGTGATAATCATGAAATGAATCACGATCAATATAGACAACCTTAGGGAGATACCGCGTCGGCCGTTTTATAGTGTAAATCACCGGCAAGGTGCTGTGCGCCACAAAGTGTTTCAATTGTTGATCGGTAAAATAATCGGTCCGCAATTCTAAATAGTCTGCGCCGCTTTTTAGCGCTTTCTTAAAATCCTGTGCTCGAGTGAGACTAACGGCAATCATACACGTTATCCGCTACCGCATAATATTTTTTCTTTCGCTGTCGCCAAACTCTGCTTAACTCACTCAGCACGGTGTGGCCCTTGGTTAAGGCGGGACGATGGGTTTGTTTTACTAATCTTTTTTTAATGATAGATAGTGGTGTCGTCATCAAGATAATATAATGGTGTTTTAGTAACTTTACATTTCTTGGATACATCAAGGTTCCCCCACCGGTGGCAATGACTGTGTTTGTGGCAGAGTGTATTTTTTTTACGACTCGATGTTCATCAAGACGAAATTTTTTCCAACCATCATGAAACACGACGTGATCATCCGTGTCGATAAACTTCGTGTTAAACTTTTTTGCCAAATTTCTACCGTAGGTGGTTTTACCGACCCCCCGCATGCCGGTGAGGACGATAGTTTGTTTAACAGCTTGTTGCTGGATTTTTTTATAATCCTGCCAAAAAGTTGGGTAACTTTTTTTGACACACACCTTATTATCGACTGGCATACCGAGAATAGAAAACGCCATAGCGAAACGGTGATCACCACCGGTTTCGATAACGCTAGGGCGTTTCGATTCTAACTTTTGCAAATTATTTTTCAGTAGAGCCAAACGATCAGTTTCTTTATGTCTTAAATGATCTATTCCGGAAATCCAACTGGTTCCCTGGGCTTGAGACATGACGATGGCAGCAGATAAAACAGAATCTGGATAATCGGACATGTTAACGGTTATCGATTTTAATGGTTTCTCCCAGGGCCCAATAACAGTATTACCCTTTACCGTACAACCCATTTTGGCTAACAGTGCCTTAAACCGAGCATCGGGTTGAAGAGTTTCGAGTGGGATATTCGGCACAGTGATGTGGCTGCCAGTGATGGCCGCTAGCGCCCACCAGTACGTTGCGCTGCTGGCATCGCCTTCTACAGTGTACGTGGCTGGTTTGTAAGATTGTGGACGAATAATGAATAACGAATTACGCACAATGATTTTTACGCCAAACTGCTTCATTACTTGTATCGTCATTTGGACATATGGTGCAGACACTAATTTTCCAGTGACTTGAATTCTCACTGTCTTACCTAATGTCGGAGCGTACATTAACAGCGAAGAAACGAATTGGCTACTGACCGTTCCTGTAATTTTTACACTATTCTTAATTCGTAATTCGTTAATGGATTTTTCTAAGTCTGTAATTGGTCGATGAGACATTCTCTGGTTACCAACCATGTTGCCAAATGGTGTGAGGAATCGTTTTACGGTGCCGGCATTACCGATATATATTTTCTGATCACTCTTTAATTTTCCGTTGCGACCAAAGACGATGACATGGGTTGGATATTTTTGTATACGAACACCTAGTTTCTGCAATGCCGAGATCATGTAATTGGTATCGTCACAATACACCACGTTTTTTATCGTGGATTGACCAGACGCTAAGGCAGCGCACAGTAGCGCCCGGTTCATGAGCGATTTTGACCCAGGAACGGTGATGGAATATTTAATTGGCTTCATGATACAGCCGAATGAACTGTTCCACTTGCCGAATGGGAAGATTTTGGTGAATATGCACATGGCCTAACCGTTGTGGAACGATCAATGTCAGTGTGCGACCACGATGTTTTTTGTCTGCCAACATCGTACGGACGATCGCCTGCGGAGAAAATGGTTTAGCTAAACTAGTCGGTAAGCCAAATTCAGTGAGCAAGGCGAGTACGCGATTCCGTTCTGGCATACGCGCATACGCGGCGGCGTAGGCTAAACCAATCGCCACGGCCTGACCATGCGGTAAGCGATAATTGCTTAATTTTTCAAAGGCATGGCCAAAGGTGTGGCCTAAATTCAGCAGCATGCGTTCGCCCTGTTCGTGCATATCTTGTTTCACAATAGCCGTTTTAATAGCCACATTCATCTGGACCATCGTTTTTAACGTCTGTGTGTTACGATCCTTAATCTTTTTTGTGTTCTTTTCCAGCCAGCCGAATAATCGTTTATCGAGTACTCCATGTTTGATGATCTCAGCCATACCGTTACTGAACTCAACCGCTGGGAGTGTTTTCAGAAAGGTTGGATCAAGCACCGTAGCGGTGGCCGGATAAAATGTACCGATTAAGTTTTTACCACTGGGTAAGTCTACCCCAGTTTTTCCACCGATACTGGAATCGACCATGGCCAGCAACGTAGTTGGCACCAGATAATACGGTATACCTCGCATAAATAAGTTAGCGATGAGTCCGCCCATATCACCAACCACACCGCCACCAACACAGATTAACGTTGTATGACGATCACACCCAAGTTTCACCAGTTCTTCACACACCCATTCCACGGTCGCCAGCCGTTTATGCTGCTCACCAGTCGGCAGTACAATAATAGGAAAGTCTTTAAATAACCGTTTCACCTGCGGTAATAGGTTGGCATCACATATGACTACTGATGATTTGGGATAGCGCATAAGGCTTTCAATTGTTGAGTAAGTTCTTCTCCATCATACGGCAATAAGGCACTGCCGACAACGGCAATATCGGCTAGGCCATTTAATTCCTGCACTTGTGCTGGCGTCTTTATACCGAATCCGACCGCCACTGGTACGGAAATATATTTTCTTACTTGCGTAAGATATGACTGTAACGCCTCGGACTCACCGTCTCCTGTCACACCATACCGAGCCACGCAGTAGACATAATATTCAGCCACTTTAGCAATTTCTTGCAGACGGGTGGGAGGTGTGACTGGTGACACCAATTGAATCACCTTCAAACCAGCCGCATGGGCTTGAGCGAGATACTGTTCATACGGTTCTTCGGTGATGGGGATATCGGGAAAAGTCACTGCTGTTGCCGCCGAAAATTCTGATACATCATGATGTAATAAGGTATTATAATAGCCAATGATAATAAAAGGTACAGAAAAATCTTGAGTGACTTTATTCAGAAATTGAATACAATCCGCTACGGTGATACCGTTTTTTAATGCCTGCTGGTTAGCGGCGGTAATAGCTGGACCATCCGCTAATGGATCTGAAAACGGAATCTGTAATTCAATCATATCTACGC
>CAYZUI010000166.1:0-2432 GCA_964481945.1 uncultured Gammaproteobacteria bacterium | reverse complement strand
GTGGAAGTCGTGCCGCACATTCCGCAAGAGATCATTCGGCGCATTAAAGCGGCGCAACGGGCGGCCAAAGCCGATGTCACTATTATCGAGGTGGGTGGGACGGTGGGTGAGTATCAGAACATTCTTTTTCTGGAAGCCGCTCGGATGATGCATACCGAGCATCCGGAAGATGTCTGCTTTGTGTTAGTCAGCTACATGCCTATTCCGGAACGCGTAGGCGAAATGAAGACCAAACCTACTCAATCGGCTTCACGAACGCTCAACACCGCCGGGATCCAGGCCGATTTTATCGTCTGTCGGGCAGCCAAATCGCTGGATCGCAAACGCCAAGAAAAACTGGCTATCTTTTGTGGCATACGGGCTGATCATGCTATCTCAGCCCCAGATGTCGACATGATTTACCGTATTCCGCAGTTATTGGATGCACAACATTTAGGCGACAAATTATTACGTCGTTTGCAACTGCGTCCTCGGCCAACAAAATTGGCCAGTTGGAATGCCATGGTGCGGCGGGCGCGCCAGGCTCACAAGACGGTGCAGATTGCTATCGTGGGTAAGTATTTTGGGACGGGTGATTATACCTTATCGGATTCATACATTTCTGTGATCGAAGCCATCAAGCATGCTGCCTGGTCAGTCAACCATAAACCGGTGTTAACCTGGATTGATTCCGAGGTGTATGAACGAGCCCCGCACAAAGTCAAAGAATTACAGAAATATCATGGTGTGATTGTGCCTGGTGGCTTTGGCACCAGAGGAGTAGAAGGTATTATTAAAGCGATTGAATATGTCCGAAAACATCACATCCCATATCTGGGGTTATGTTACGGTATGCAACTGGCCATGATTGAAATCGCTCGACACGAAGCTAAGTACGCGCGAGCTAATACCGTGGAAGTGAATGCCAAAACACCGCATCCAATTATTCATGTGAATCCTAAACAATCGGAGAATATCAAACTAAACCGGTATGGGGGTACGATGCGGCTGGGAGCATATCCCTGCGTGCTCAAGCCCGGCACCAAAGCGTACCAGGCGTACGGTAAAAAACGCATCAGTGAGCGTCATCGTCACCGCTATGAATTTAATAATGCCTACAAGACTGCTCTGGAAAAAGTTGGCGTGGTATTTTCCGGCATTAATCCCGAACACAATTTGGTGGAAATTGCCGAATACAGCAAGCATCCTTGGTTTGTCGGCACGCAATTTCATCCGGAATTTAAATCACGACCATTACAACCGCACCCACTGTATGTGGGGTTCCTCAAGGCTTGCCTGGCCCGCTAATTGACGTGCACGAACTGCCGGCGGACGAACTGTCCGGTGAAGTTTTTGACTTTCTTGATAGTGAAATTGACTACTCCAGCTTTAGCCGCGTACAACGTATCATCCTCGGAGCGACGAACATTATCCCCCGGATGGAATTTTGTACCGCGTTGGCGAATGATAATCTGACCAGCCACGACGGTCTGACCGCCAAACGCCTTAACGCCGAGCCGCTTGGAGACGGAATCGCGGCCTAAACTAGTGGAGCCACCTGCTTTTGTGTGAGCCATACGCGAACGAGTCTACCAGGCCTTGCAGTTTTTGTCAAAACCCGGCATACTTCAGGGTATGACGTTATCCGGTAATGACTTTAACACCATTATCAAGTACCCATTCATGGGTAAAGATTGGTTTGTCCGCATCTGTCTGCAGGGAGCTGTGTTGTTGCTACTGTCCCTATTTTTGATCGGAATACCGTTCTATATCGGGTTTGTGATGACTATTACCCGCCGAGGTATTGACGGGTCGGATGACTATCCCGGCTGGAATGAGTGGGGTTTGTTTTGGAAGCGGGGTTGGAAAGCCATTGCCATTAACTTTATCTATTACATTCCGATATTAGTCATTTTTTTCACCTACTTTGCCCTAGTCTTTGTGCCGATACTGATCGGTGCAGCGACCGAAGTGGAAGAAGTTGCCGCCGTTGGTGCCATCTTCGGAGCCTTTGGTATGATCGTGCTCTACGCCTGCATGTTTTTTTATATGATCTTCTTTGCGGTCGTGCAAATGGCTACCACACCGCTGATTGCCCTGGATTTACCGTTTTCGGCTGGTTTTCAATTTAAGCACTACATTTGGCCCTATGTTAAAGCCAATGCGCTCAATTTGGTATTGGCTTGGTTGATAAGCTACATTGCTGGCCTAGTGGCGACGCTCGGGATGATCTTTTTATTTCTTGGTCTATTTTTCACATTACCCATTGCGGTTGCCATTATGGCCTATGCCCACGGTGTGATCTATCGTATTTCACCAATCAAATACCAGGGTCAATCGTAGACTATGGAGATGGAGACACTGGTATCGCTAGCCAAACAGCGCGGTTTTATCTTTCCAGGGAGTGAACTGTATGGTGGCTTGGCTAATTCTTGGGATTACGGCCCATTGGG
>CAYZUI010000165.1:0-2306 GCA_964481945.1 uncultured Gammaproteobacteria bacterium | reverse complement strand
GAAAAAAATTTACTTGGACAAGACTATACAATATCGATCTCAACTATGTTGAGTTCAAATTGTATCAGTTAACATACACACCAACTGGTGATGGTTTGTATACGGAAACGAGCAAGAGAATTGTATTTAAGCGTTATCGGTCTCTGCGTCGTACTTCTACAATGGTCCGAGGTATAAAAGATTATAAATCGAATGCCTCTGACAAGAGATATTACTATATGGCGATCATAGATATCACCTATACCGTGGATGGCACGCTAAAGTCAAACCCCAATATACTGTACTTTAGAGTTGATCGTGGCAAAGCTGATACGGATAATCATAACACCTTCGACAAAAACAAGGTGGTAGACGAGTAACTTACTCCCACTCCACTGTGGCCGGTGGCTTGTGGGTGATATCGTAAAAGAGATAATCGATATAGGGCATCTGCAATAATTGCTTCTTGATTTTGGTTAAGCTCGGGGCTGGCATTGGATAGAAATTGACTGTCATGACTTCTTCCGATTGAATGGGTCGTAATACAATCGACTCACCCATTGTCGTCGTGTTGCCAAACGGCACTAACACCACCGGAAACTGCCAGATATCTGATTCTAGTTTGTCCGCACGGATAGCACGCATCACAATGTCATCAGCTACGCGCAATAAATCAAGACGATCTTTTGTTAAATAGCGCTCTTTCACCTGCGCCGAGGACTGAATAGTTTTGGGTGCCACTAACCACAATACTCTGTTTATTTCAAAAATCTCATTGGTTAAACGTACTGACAAGGCATTGAGTTGCTTCCAGGTAGCCCAACCAATAATTACCACCGGATGCTTATAAGACCGTTCATCACCCTGCACGCCCACGCTGCGAATTGGTAAGACCTGTCCGGTTAAATTCAATTTCATCCGTCCAATGATTTCAGCGATCTGGTGATTTATTTTCGCGTCCTCTGCAATGCTGTTGTCACCGTCGGAACATAACGTACGAATAGCTAACCCGGGACCAGGAAAGGGATGCCGATCTAATAAACTTTTAGCCAGTTTAAACCTTCGCCCAATCGCTCTGACTTCATCCTTATACAAACTACTTAATGGCTCAACCACTTTACCTTGCCGAGTGAGTTCTTTAATCAAATCAATCTGATTATGATGGGTTTTAATTTTATCGGCATGTTGCGTGCCACCCGATTCAATCGTATCTGGATAAATGGTGCCCTGCCCCAGCAATAACGCTTCGACATTTAGCTTGGTCATTTCTTCGTTGGCAATCTCCACAAACAATTCGCCGATGGCTTTCCGCTTGGCTTCTGGATCAACTAAACCCTGCGTGGCCCGTAAAAATCTAGCTTCGGCATCAATCACGTGCAGATTCCCAAACCCAGCTTTCTTCAGTGCCGCCATCACTTGGGTGCTTTCTCGTAAACGCATGAACCCATTATCCACATGTAGGCCATATACCCGCTTTTTACCCAAAGCCTTTTCCAATAACACGAATGCCACAGTGGAATCTACTCCGCCGGACATCAGCATGAAGACCTGTTTGGTTGGGCCGACCAACGTCTGCACATCCTTAATAATCTCTCGTTCTACTTGGGCAATATCCCAATCAGCCGATGCCTGACAAATAGTGAACAAAAAATTTTCCAACACCTTCATGCCGTGCGTGGTGTGGTGCACTTCCAAGTGAAACTGGCAGCTCCAAATTTGTTTGGTGCGATGCCGCATGATGGCAATAGCACAATCTGGCGTGCTGCCAATCACCTCAAAACCTTCCGGAGCTTGCGTGACGACATCCCAGTGACTCATCCACACCCGTTCGGTTTTACCTAGGCCTTGAAACAGATCAGTGTGATCAGTCACGGTAACGTCGGCCTGGCCATATTCTTTGGTTTTACCTTTGGCGACCTGACCGCCAAAATGCAAAGCAATTAATTGATGGCCATAACATAGCCCCAATATTGGTACTGATAACTTGAAGATACCAGGATCATACGGAACAGCATCAGCCGCAATGGTGCTCTTTGGTCCACCAGATAAAATTACCCCTTTCGCATCCGCGTAGTGGTGGGTGGGGGTGTCTGGCGTAAAAATTTTTGCGAGAACGCCATGCTGCCGGACGCGCCGGGCAATCAGATGCGCGAACTGTGAGCCAAAATCGATGACGGCGATGTAATCATGCATTGACTCCATAGGCTTAGTGCCAAAAGGCGCGAAAACCGGTAAAGACCATCGGTATCTTCAGTTCATTGGCAGCAATAATCACATCGGCATCGCGGACCGAGCCACCCGGTTGGATGATGGCCGCTACGCCTGCT
>CAYZUI010000164.1:0-3908 GCA_964481945.1 uncultured Gammaproteobacteria bacterium | reverse complement strand
CTGGCCTTCAGTTACTACAATATTCCCTTGGCGTATGTGTTAGTGCACAGTGCCGCCCAGAGAATTTCTGCTGCTACGACAACCGCAGCCACCCTGCTGGGGGCGAATCGCTGGCAACAATGGCGTACCGTCCTTCTCCCCCACTTACGTGTACCCATCCTGGGAACAGCCGGAATTATTTTTCTGTACTGTTTCACGAGTTTTGTCTTACCGTTGCAATTGGGCGGCGTCCATGGGCAAACTCTGGAAGTGTGGTTGTATCAGCAGATCTACATCTATCATCACTACGCCCTGGCCAGCGCTGTGGCTTTTGGCCAATGGTTCATTCTCATCACGATCATCTTCATCAGCCTGCAGTTACAACCAATCCTGATTATGCCAAAATTTATTCCGGAACAAACCCAGTCAGCCCAGGCACTGTTTCGTGGCCTTCACCTATTGTTCGCCGTTGTTGTTCTGGTACCGATCCTGACTCTGGCGTTTAAACTGGCCTGGTCAATCAGGCTGACAGATTTCACCACTTTACTGCATGGTCAGTTTTTTGCCGCTTGGTTGCGTACTCTTGGTATTACCGGCCTCGTCATTGCTATCAATATCGCGATCGTACTGATCAGTCGAATGGGTACCAAAACTAGTTTATTGCTCTTATCATTATCACCTATTACGGTATCGTTTATTTGGTATCAACTGTTTGGTAAGGGGTATATCAGTTTAATTGCGGCCCTGGTTGTAGCTGCACTACCCATGACGGCTATCCTGCTTGATCAAACCCGGGTACAATCTCGTCTGTTCATGACCACTGCCCGTTTGCTCGGAGCTAGCTTTATTCAACGTATCTACATCGAACTTCACCTCGTACGGCCCACTATCCGCCGCCTTATTGTATTTGGTAGCATTTTGATCATAGGAGATGTGGCCATCAGTGGACAACTTGCACCCATCGGCAGTCCTTTGGTCATGCCCTATACCCTGCAGTTAATTGGTAGTTATCGTTTTCCCATTGGCAGTTTAGCTTTACTTATTATTCTTCTAACGATATGTTGTCTGTTCAGCATCTTTCGCTTACGAAACAAAACCATCGGATTCTAACTGATCTCACTTTCCAGCTACCACTGGGAGTGACGGCGTTGATTGGTCCATCTGGATCAGGTAAAACCAGTTTGCTACGATGTTTAGCTGGGCTGGAACAGTATCAAGGTAGTATTCAGCTGAATGACCACCCAATGCGTCAAGTTGGTTTTGTGGAACAAGATTCAACGCTATTCCCCCACTTCACTGCTTATGACAACATCGCCTATCCACTCAAGTTACGAAAAAAAACGCCTAGCCAAATCCGTCAGGCCGTGACCACACTGGCTGATCAACTGCAGATCACCTCTATCCTACAACACTACCCCCATCAATTAAGCGGTGGCGAGCAACGCCGGGTCATGCTAGCCAGAACGCTGATTTATCAACCGGATATTTTATTATTTGACGAACCGTTTGCTGGGGTTGATACCCTACTGCGGGTTGAACTCGTCAAACTTCTCACCCACCTTCTGGCTGAACGTGTCGTGCCCACCGTGTATGTAACACATGATCTCGCGGAAGCGGACTACGTCAGTCAGCACCGGCTGATTCTCAAAGCCGGTCGGTTCATCGACCCTACCGACCCCTGGCTAGAGACCTTCTTGCAACAGCGGTTTTGATGGTATACCATACGGCCATGCTGAAACAACAACTGCAGCTGCTGGAACGTATTACCGAGACCATCAGTTATAACTTGGATTTAGATGAAGTGTTAGCCCAAGTGGTTGATTTAGTTTCGAAAACGATGAAAGCCGACTCCTGTTTAATTTATTTATCTCAAGATGATCATCTGATTCTGAAGGCTTCAAAAATCTCTCATCCCAAAATGATCAACAAAGTGGCGATGAAATTTGGTGAAGGGATTACAGGTTGGGCAGCGCAACAGCGTAAACTGGTGGCGCTTTCGGAAGCAGCCTATGAGGACAGTCGTTTTAAGTTCGTCCCACATTTGGATGTGGATGAAAACAAATGGGAAGCCTTTGTGTCGGTACCGATTCTGTTCAAAGATGAAGTGGTCGGGGTGATCAATGTCCAACACCGCAAAAAAAGGCAACATACCGATACGGACTTATCGTTATTGAAAATGATCGCCACCCAAGTAGGTGGAGCTATCTATAATGCTAAGTTGATTTCGGAAACGCAAGCCTTAAAACAGGCTCTGGAAACGCGTAAAGTCGTGGAAAAAGCCAAGGGTGTCTTAATGAAGCAGCAACATTTGTCCGAAGATGCAGCTTATAGCCTGATTCGAAAAAAATCGATGGATACGAAGAAAAACATGAAGGAAGTGGCTGAAGCTATCCTCCTTGCCTTATCTTTATAGCCTGTTATACTAAGCTGGTACAACGACGTACGCCCATTTAAGACAAGGTAGTCTCCCCCTTGTTTTTTTAATAGCGATTTATGACCCAAAGCCAACTGTTCGCGTTATGTAAGAAGCATAAGATTGAGATGGTTGACGTCAAGTTTACTGATTTAGAGGGCCGCTGGCGTTCAGTAACGCTCACCATGGAAATGTTTACACCTAGTGTTTTTATAAAAGGAGTGGCTTTTGATGGTTCCAGTATTCCCGGTTTTCAAACCATTGTCGAAAGCGATCTGGTAATGATCCCAGACCCCGCTACGGCATTTATTGATCCATTTACAGCTGTCCCAACTCTATCCATTATTGCTGATCCGATGGATCCGCTCACTGGACAACCCGAAGAATATTATAACAATCCGCGATACATCGCCCGCCAAGCACTGGCTTATATGCGCACGACCAAATTGGCGGATACGATGTATGTGGGTCCAGAAATTGAATTCTTTATTTTTGAAGATGTCCGTTATAGCAGCAGCGATCGCTATTCTAGTTTATCGGTCGATTCAGCCGAAGGCGTCTGGAATAACAAAACGCCGTACGATCGCGGCAACCAGGGTTTTCGGGTACCGAATCAGCGTGGTTACTTTACTGTTCCGCCGATGGACCAGTTCCATAATCTGCGCAGTGAGATGGTACGCGAATTGAAAAAAGTCGGCATTGTGGTGGAACGCCATCACCACGAAGTGGGCGGGCCCGGTCAGGCGGAAATTAATATCCGCTATCAAGCTATGTTGCAGCAAGCTGATCATGTAATGCTTTACAAATATATTGTCCGCAATGTAGCAGCGCGCTGTGGCAAAACGGTTACCTTCATGCCCAAGCCATTGTTTGGTCATAACGGCACGGGGATGCATTGTCATCAATCATTGTGGAAGAACGGCCAGTCATTGTTTTATGATAAGAAGGGCTATGCCTGCATGAGTAAGTTAGGCATGCATTATCTAGCCGGTATTTTGCATCACGCCAAATCGATTTTAGCGTTTGCGGCTCCCACGACCAACTCTTACAAACGCTTAACCCCCGGCTATGAAGCCCCAGTGGTACGCGCCTATTCCAAACGCAATCGTTCAGCGGCTGTCCGCATCCCCATTTACGATCAAACCCCAGCCGGTACCCGCATTGAGTTCCGCTCGGGTGATGCTGCCGCCAACCCGTATTTAGCCTTTAGCGCTATGCTGCTGGCTGGTTTAGATGGCATTAAGCGCAAACTGGATCCGGGTAAACCGATGGATATGAATCTGTTCGATTTGTCTGAGGCCGATAAGCGCAAAGTGAAATTCGTTCCATCATCACTGAACGAAGCCTTCGAGGCGTTGGAGGAAGATCATGATTTCTTAACCAAACCGGGTGTCTTTACCGAAAGCTTCATTGCTAATTACATGCAAATGAAGGGGCAACAAATGGACGAGATTCGTCTGCGGCCTCATCCACACGAATTCCAGTTGTATTATACTCTCTAACCAAATAACCCTCC
>CAYZUI010000163.1:0-2799 GCA_964481945.1 uncultured Gammaproteobacteria bacterium | reverse complement strand
ACCTACCAACGAACAGCGTCATCTACAACAGTCTCAACTGTTTTATCTACCGAACAACAACAAGTTGCTCAAACGCAATTAGAGACAGATCTAAAAAATAATACCACCGTGCAGATTGATGCTCCGGATAAGACGTTGCGCTTGACCAGAGAAGTGGGTTGGCAAGCGGCCGCGCCGACTCTAGTAGGTGAAGTAATTGTGAGCGGTCAAATTGATCGAACAGCCTTAGCCCAACTTGGCCTGTCAACTGAAGCCATCATTAACGTGGTAGTGACGATTTATTCCACTCCGGTGGTGAAAATTGCTCAAGTGGATGAAGCCGGGGTGTGGACCTTAACTGTCCCAGCGGAGTTATTTAGTGCCGGAGAACATACCGTCTATGCTGCCATCGAGAGTGCCGAGGTAAAAACCGATCAAATCGAGGTGACGAAATTCGTGGTGGAAGAGCAAGTACGTTTATCTAACACCAGTTGGTTGGTGATTATTAATGGGGCAGTCGCTGGCTTGATTATTCTGATCGTGCTGATACGCCGCTGGCGTTCTGCTTAGCGGTGCGCTAAGGCTAGCTTACAATACGACTAGTTGGAACTTCCCGCCTTTTTTTCGTAAGGCCATTCTCAATTGAATCGACTGGCCACTGGCTGTTTTCACCAAGAGCTTCTTTTTTTGGTTAATTTGTAAACGATAGCCTTTGGCAATCAGTTGCTCCAGACCGCTGGTGATCGTAGTAGTGGCTCGTTGCCGCACTTGGTTTGAACTGCTCACCGTAAAGGCCCGTGCCAGAAACTGTTCGCTGGACTGGTTGAGTTGGGTGATGACAATTTCACCATTACGTTTACCTTTATACAAATTTCCGGCCACGATATCATGTCTGGCAGTTTTTTTGTTGAACTTCTTTTTACTTAACAGATTACCATTAAGATCAAACAATTTTAACTGGCTACTTTTTTTGTACTGAATGGTCACCACCCGTTTCACTCCTTGTACCCGTACAATTTCTGCTCGTACTCCACCGTTCGTAAAGGCTGGAAACGTTCTCAATACTTTCTTGTTTTCGGTATTGACAATGCGCACATTTCCTTTTCCCTTAGCTTTGTCTTTAGCAACGAGAGACAAGGCTGCGGAATCATAAATAGTACATTTTTTAGATCGCACGTCGCTGGTATTATTCGAGGCATCGCGGGCAAAATACTTAATGGTAGCAGTATGAGTAAAACTGAATGGCTCGCGATAAGTGAAACCAAACAATCCTGGGGTGGTGCCGTCGATGGTATAGTAAATGGCCGGATTACTATCGTAATCATCCGTGGCAGTGAGCTCAATATCTTGGGCCACATCAAAGAATCCATCCGTACAGGTGCTGGCGTTGACCGTTGGCGCAGTTGTGTCGATTACGCTGTTCGTAATAGTGTACGTTTCAGCAACTACCGACGAGCTGTTGCCAGAGGCATCAAGCGCAAAGAATTTAACAGTGGTGGTGCTGATGATGCGCAATGGTTCAGTATACACAAAGGCGCTGCGCGTTGGCTTAGAACCATCGGTGGTGTAGTAGATGGTCGGAGCTGGATCTAGATTATCCGTGGCATAGAGCTGAACCGTTTGGGCCGTTTCATAGGTGCCATCTTCTGGAAGCGCGTACACGGTCGGAGCTTGCGTATCTGTCTCATACCCAGGATCTAACTCCGGATCAGCTTCGGTTGGTGGCGCATCTAACTCGCTGTCATCAGAACCGATGATATAATTTTCGGTATTCACACTTTCGGTATTACCGGATGCGTCTCGAGCAAAAAATTTAATCGTTTTGTCGATAGAAAAAGTGACTGGGTCAGTGTAGATGAATGACGTAGTGGTTGGTGTTGAACCATCGGTGGTGTAGTAGATCGTCGGATCGGGATCATAGTCATCAGCGGCCGATAGCACCACCGTAATCGAAGAAGTGAAGGTCCCGCCAATGGGATTGGCCACCGAGTCGGGTGCGGTGGTATCAGTGGTAGTGGAATTAATCACATAGGTTTCTTCGTGTTTAGGACTTTCCTCATTGCCAGATGCGTCCACCGCGAACCAACGTAACGTGGTGTCAGCCGAAAGGGTGATGGCTCCCGTGTAGAGTGTCGCAGCGGTAGTAGGCTCAGAACCGTCCAAAGTATAATACACCGCCGGATTGGGATCGGCATTATCCGCTGTGATAATAGTCACGTTAATAGCCGCCGTGAACGGCCCATCAGCTCCGGTAATAGAGGCGGCGGAAACTGGCGCCGTGGCATCAGTAGAGGCCAACAGGACATACGCTTCTCTGTGAATGGTGGTTTCGCTGTTGCCAGTTGCATCCACACCATAAAATTTGAGCGTGGTGGTATCGGTGATGTCCACGGAGCATGGACTGGAACAAGACGAAGACGCTGTGGTGGGAGTGGAGCCGTTGGTGGTGTAGTAAATAGTTGTTCCTGGATTGTCATCACTGGCTGTAATATTCACGCTCAATGGTCCACCAAACGATCCGCCGGTCGGGTTGACTGCCGTAGTTGGTGGAGTGGTGTCGGCCGGCGCTGTCGTATGTTCGTACTCCAATGATACCGCAATCACTATTGGGGTGGTTTCAAAGCCTGTCTCTGCATCAGCGTACAGAAAGGCCGACCAACGCAAATCCGAACCGGTGGTAGTAAAGTTGTACGTTCCGGTGACTTCATTAGCAGAGGCGGTGCTGACGCGAGACCAGTTCGTACCACCATTATTCGATACGTAGAAAAACATCGTGCCTTCGTTTTGATCTCCCGTGAAAGTGTAGTCCACACTGTTGAT
>CAYZUI010000162.1:0-3969 GCA_964481945.1 uncultured Gammaproteobacteria bacterium | reverse complement strand
TGAAGGTCGGATTTTAATTCTCCACCACACTGCTCACAGACGCCAACCTCTGCTGCGGTTGGTGGCGTATACTCACTCGATGGAACACGACGATTGCTTTTTACGGTCTTAATAGCGTCACAATTCACACAGCGGTATTCAATAAACAGAAACCCGCCGCCGGCACGGGATTGGAACGTGTTGCCACAGGCTTGGCAGATGTACGGACCTTGATAACCCATAGCGGATAGTATACGTGCGCTATCCAGACTGTCAATCATAGCACAAGTAATCTCGTCGAGCTGGCTGACGATCTTATCGGCACCGGTGAATGTAGCCGGCTTCAGGTTACTGAATGTGTCCGGACAAATAATGCAGGTCATGTTGGCCGCCTTAGCCGCTTTTAATCCAGCCATAGAATCTTCAATCACCAGGCAGTCGGCTGGCTCGACCTGCATGGCCTGCGCAGTTTCCAAAAAAATATCAGGATGTGGTTTCCCGTTGGCCATTTCCGTATCCGAAACAAGTTGTTCAAATTTAGATCGTAGCCCAAATTTATCAACAATCAATTCAATGGATTCAAGACGTGATGCCGAAGCGATACCCAGCCTGAATTTACCGTACAGTGTATTGATTAACTTTCGGGCTCCGGGTTTAAGTTTGAGCTCATCGTGTATCAACTGGTCGTAGATGGTTTTCTTTTCAGACCGTAATGTAGCTACATCCAAAGGTAGCTTATGTTTTTGAATCCACTGTTTAGCGCTGTATGAGTTATGAATCCACTCCTGCCAGTCAACCAGGGTTAATAGGAACCCATGATTGGAAAAAACTTGGTGATAAGCTTGGTACTGCAACGGCTGGGAGTCAATCAATAAACCATCTAAATCGAAAATGATAACTTTGACCATATGGGTATATCCAATATTTTCATATTGCCTATAACTTTACTCCAGAATATTGACGCAACGTTTTGAGTGTAGCCTGAACAGAAGAGTTATCAGTATTAAGCAAGGATACTTGGGTAAACTGCTCGGCCAGTTTTGTGACCACTTCATCAGCCCAGGATGGGGTCAAAACTTTGACTCCATCAAAGTCAATTTCAATGAGTTCATTTTTATCAAGATCTCTAGTTTGATAGGCCGACAGCGCCAAAAAAGCTTCCTTACCTGCAGGACGTGAAATCAACATTTCTCCAAACTTCTTTAATTCAATTCTCATGCTTCAAAGTATACTCTAAAAAGATAGGATCGCCAAACAGCCTTGAACCATATGTTGAGCAGATCCAGTGATTATTGTGTCATTTAGTTCAGCTTGGGCCGTGCCCGAATAAAAACTCAAGTGTAGTTTTTGATCATGGATAGTTTGACGCACGAATTTCAAACCGTTACCGCGGTTCTCTGGTGCTCGGCCTGATAGCTTTTCTTTAAAAGCGGTCTCCAGCGCCTCCTGATCATTAGCTAGTTCTGGTTTTACTTTTTTCAAAGTTGCCAATACACCTTGACCACGGTCTGCTAGAACGACAGTTTTACTACTAAGATCATATCCAAAAAAGACACCCGGGACATCTGGCCAGTGACCACCATTATGATCGAATGAGTTATTGCCAATTTCCCCAGCTAGCGCAGCGCCTAAGTATACAAGATCTTCGGATAGTACATTTTGTTGTATCCAAAGTTGTCTCATTGAATCTAACCGTGCTTGAAAGACGTCACGGGTTTCGCAATAATAACCATTGACTATTGCAGGGATTGAATCAGTTTTAGCCTGTACCCAGTTAGTGCCTAATTTAACTATTTCACCACTCATATTTTATAGCTTACTCGTTTTGCTGGTTTTCCGCCACTTTTCGTCCCCCGCCGTCGCCGATCAAAACACCTTAACCACGTACTGTTCAGTTATGCGATTCATACTGTTCTTGCAAGTTATTTAACTCCTCAAATATCTTATCGTTGAAATCTTTGGGTTTGAATTTAAAAATGGCAGTGGCGTTTCTGACACAATGATTTTTGAGTTCCTCTTTGTTACCTTGTATGGTATACCATTTAAAACTATCAATGATATCAGCGGTTTTAACAATGAAGGCATCCCGTCCGTTTTGTACACAGCGCCTAATCAGCTCATTAGTCCTTTCCTGCTGGTCGACAATTGAATCATCTTTTGTATTAGCCAACACTAGTTTCGTTACAGCGTCACCAAACTCTTCTTTGAGCATTTGTTCATTGACTTCGGACCATTCAATAACATCGTGTAAAATCCCGGACAATACAATATCTCGTCCATAACCATTTTCATATAGATAAACGCCAACACGGATACTATGAAACAAAACAGGCTTTCTACTGTTTTCATCCGACGCCGGCAGATACCTAGTTATAAATCGTACGGCTTTTTCAAATTCTGTATTTAAATTTGTTATATACATTTAGACGCTCTCCACCACCGCTTTAATCCGTCTCACCCCAGCCGAACAAGCTTCTTCTTTGAGGATTTTGAAATGCCCAACTTCTTGGGTATTATTCACATGTGGACCGCCACAAAACTCTTTGGAGAACTCGCCCATGATATAGACCTTCACTTTGTCGGAATACTTATCATCAAACAAACCGATGGCGCCGATTTTGTGCGCTTGCTCAACCGACATAATTTCATAGTGCACCGGAATGGCTTCTTTGATTTTTTCGTTCACCAGATCTTCAACTTGTTTAATTTGTTCGGGCACCATTTTTTCCGGATGGGAAAAATCAAACCGTAAGCGTTCGGGGGTAATGTTAGAACCTTTCTGTAACACATGAGTACCTAACACTTGGCGCAGCGCCGATTGTAACAAGTGCGTAGCGGTGTGGCCACGAATGGTTTCCCAGGAGGCATCGGCTAAACCACCTTTAAATTTCTTTTGCGCCCCGGCACGGGATAAATCTTGATGCTGTTTGTAAAAATCATTGAAACCAGCCTCATCAATGGTAATCCCCTTCTCTTTGGCCAGTTCTTTGGTAATTTCCAACGGAAAGCCATAGGTATCAAACAAGTGAAATGCCAACTCACCTGGCATCACACCGTTTGGTTTTAGATTAGCAGTAATTTTTGCGAATTGCTTTTCACCCTTCTCTAACGCTTTGGAAAACTTCTCTTCTTCATTCACCAATTCTAGTTTAATTTCTGATCGCGCATCGGCAAACTTAGGATAATACTGAGTGAACTGTTGAATAACGATATCCGCTAGATCCTGCAAGAAAAAACCTTGGATGCCTAACTTCCGGCCATGGCGGATGGCGCGACGAATCAGACGGCGCAGTACATAACCCTGGTCCAAGTTTGAAGGCGACACGCCATCACACATCATAAACGTAGCGGCGCGGATATGATCAGCGATAATTTCTTTGGAGGTATCGCCTGGTTGAGTCGATAGACTGGAGATTTTTTCCATCAGTGGAACAAACAAATCGGTTTTGTACACTTCATCGAGACCATTTAAGACCGCAGTGACACGTTCCAGCCCCATACCGGTATCAACATTCTTCTGTTTTAACGGTTCATATTTTCCATCAACAGTTTTGTTGTATTGCATGAAGACATCATTCCAAATTTCCACATACTTCCCGCAGGAACAACTTGGCTGACACTCCGGACGGCATTTTTCAATGCCCACATCATAAAACATTTCCGAATCAGGTCCGCATGGGCCAGTGGCGCCAGCTGGGCCCCACCAGTTTTCCGATTTTCCATAAAAATAAATGTGTTCAACATGAATCCCTAAATCGCGCCAGATATTGGCTGATTCTTCATCACGCGGTGCGTCCGCGTCGCCCGCAAACACACTGATCGATAATCGATCTACGGGAATCCCTAGCCAATCTTTACTGGTGAGAAACTCAAAACTCCAAGAGATGGCTTCTTTTTTGAAATAATCACCTAGCGACCAGTTGCCTAACATTTCAAAAAAAGTGAGATGCCAACGATCACCCACTTCATCAATATCGCCAGTGCGCACAC
>CAYZUI010000161.1:0-5964 GCA_964481945.1 uncultured Gammaproteobacteria bacterium | reverse complement strand
CCCCTTCTCCTAGATAGGAGAAGGGGGGTTGAGGGGGTGGGGTCTAAAAGAATGAGTCTGGGCTAGTTAAATCTGATCCGCCACCAAGTTTATCCAACTGTCCACGTTCAATCACTTCCGCTTCCACTATAGCGCGGTCGCGACCATATTTTAAACGCGCCAGCTGCTTGAGCTGCTCGGCCAATGTCAGGTTGCCATCTGGTGGCATCACCGTTTTCATATTAAACGGTCGACAAGCCGTGTTATCGATCAGTAACTTAATATTGGCCGTATATTTTTCCACATTGATGACATCGTTTTCATTAAACACTGGAGCAAATTCTTTGGCGATCATTTCGGCATCCTCCACCCCAATGCGGAAAGCCACCTTGGTACCCACGTTACCAAACACGGCATCACGCACTTGGGTATTTTGATCCTTCACCAATTGGGAAATATATTGATGCGCTAGAATCATATTCAAGCGATATTTTCGAGCTTCCGATAAAATAATGGCGATGGAATCGGTGGTGTAATTTTGAAACTCATCAATATAGCAATAGAAATCTTTGCGCTGCTCTTTAGGCTGATTGGCGCGGGCCATGGCCGCCATCTGGATTTTTGACACCATAATCAACCCCAATAAATTACTGTTCACTTCTCCAATGGCGCCTTTCGACAAATTGACCAACAAGATTTTTTGATTATCCATCACTTCGCGCAGATTAAAGCCTGACCGCGCCTGCCCGACAATGTTCCGCATCATGTCGTTGGTTAAGAAGCGGCCAATTTTGGAAATGACGTATGATAACATATCGGCGGCTTGCTGACCGGCTTGAGATTGCTCATACTCTTGCTGCCAAAAGTTTTTCACAATCAGGTTGGTGACGTGTTTCAATTTTTCTTTGCGGAACTTGGCATCAGTAAACATGCGCGGAATTTCAATCAAGGTCGCACCCGCTTCTTTGTCATCCATTAAGGCCAGCATGGCATTGCGCATATAGTGTTCAAACATCGGCCCGATCATTTCTTGACCAAACAATTTATAGAAAATAGCTACCATTTCTTGCACGGCAAAATCTTTCTGCTCGGGCGTTTCGTATTCCAGCATGTTTAAACCGACTGGTCGCTCGACATCTCCTGGGGTAAACATCACCACATCATCGGCCCGTTCTTTCGGAATACGTTCTAAAACATCTTGCACTAAATCACCGTGCGGATCAATGACACAGACACCTTCACCGTTCATGATATCTTGAACGGCCAGGCTAGATAGCAGGACAGATTTACCGGAACCGGTTTGACCAATGACATAGAGATGACGTTGTCGATCGGCTCGTTTAATCCGGACCGGTGTAACAATACCACGATACTCCACTTCTCCAAGCACCACGCCATCTTTTGGCATGTTAAACGGCGGAGCGGCTTTTTTTGAGAGCAACCAGCGAATATTTGGCGTTTCGGTAGTGGGCAAGGGCATGTGATACAGCGTGCACAACTCTTTGGTGTTTAAGACAAACGACTTACGCTCATCAAAGGTCCGATAAATGAAGTGTTCAATTTCCTTCTTGCTGACGCTGGGTTTTGATACTTTAAATTCGTTGGCGTATAGTGTGCCGGAATATTGGGCGAAGGCGCCCAGAATGGTATAGGCCTTATATTCGGCGATTTCTTTGGTGGCAGCGGAAACAACTACCCGGATATTGGTCGCAAAACCGGGATTACCGGCTTTCTCTTCAAAGCCTTTGACCATTTCTTCTTCCATGGGCGATAAGCGATACTCCCGTTCCGTGCGAATATCAATACCCTGTTCCCGTTTCGCCCGACTCTTGAAAAACAAATACTTAAACGCGATCCATTCCCGATAGAAGAAATTACCGGCCACTTCGGCATGAGCTTGTTCGTATTTTTTACCCTGATGCATCACAGCGGCAATCCGAGCTGGCCTGCGCGCCCAGTGGTTACGGGCCGGCCGAATGACAAACTGGACGGCGGCACCTTCGTGTTTTTCAAATTTCGACAGCACGTTGGTAAGGGCATTCATTGGATCCACTTCCAACTTATTGTAAATCAGCAACGGAAACTCTTGCGGTTTTTTTAAGGTCAAGCGTGATGCTACTACCACACCGCTGGACTCAAATACGTTATAATCTTCCACCTCATCAATCACCGCTGAATCATATTGGGCTTGGAATTGTTGTTCAAAATAGGTGCGTAAGTGATGTGGCATCGTGGCAAAAAAAGTGATCAACTGATCCTTGTCAGCCACAATCTCGAAGGTAAAATGATCATTCCGCCCAAACCAAAATTCCTCCCACCAGCTGCCATGAGGCGTTTGACTAATGGAGGTATAAAAGGCTTCCGCAATATCAATGCGCTGTTCTTCGGTTTGTTTTCGGAACGATGGATTATCGCCTTGCTGCTTTTCTTTCAGATCCTCTTTCGGTACTCGAATCATCAGGACGGCACGTTTCATGCTATCCGATCGATGCACGGCGCTGCGGGTATAACGACGCAGTTGCAAAATAAAAATCAACAGTGTCACCACTGCAGCTAACACATACAGACTAAACAAAATGATTGGGTAGCGTAATAAAAAATCCCAAATGATCATTGTCGGCGCTTTAACATTTCCTCCCGTCCCAACTTCATAATTTCATCGGTTTTTAATTTAGCTTCCTGTTCTAAAAAGAACTTATTCACCCCCGGTATTAACTTTAACCATGAGCGTAAGAGTTGCAGTACTTTTCGGGCGGTGAGTTTCAGTTTCGTGGTCAAATCTTCAATGGCCTTAGCGACTTCTTCACCTTTTTTGCGAAATTTATCCTGCTGTTCTGGTGTCATGCTTTGATACGTCGTGTCTAAACCATTGGCCATGACCTCTTCCACTTTGATCTGCAAGGGAGACTTACCGACATCATCAGTCATGACTTTATCGTCTTTTTTCTGCGAGGCTTGCTTGATGACGTACGGCGATTCATCAGGCGATTGTTCATCCACCTGTTTGTACTGCTCAAAGGCTTGCTCGCTTGGTTTGAGCTGTTCGGTTTTTAGTTTGGTATCTGGAACAACACCTGGTTTTTCAACAGTATGCTGTGCCAAATGTTCTTTGACTTCGGGCATAGAATTACTATACCATAAATTGGGCTTTACTTCAAGGGATTTTTTTGCTAGACTTACCCAGATGACCGATCAAAACATTCCAGAAAACATTGCTATTTTGGAACTCAACCACTTTCGGTGGATTACCATTGAGCAACCCAGCAAAGAAGCTCTGCAGTATTTGAAGACGAATTTTAATTTTCACGTCTTGGATTACGAAGATATTGTAGCAACTACTCATCGTTCAAAAATCGATAAATACCCTGATTATGTGTTCATGATTATGCTGTTTCCGCTATTGCAGCATAAAACCCACACCATTCATTCCGGGGAAATTGATTTTTTCCTAGGCAAAGATTACCTCATTACCATTCACCGCGGTGATGTCCCCACCTTTGTCGATATGTTCCAGTTGTGTGAGGCGTCCGAGCAGGCTCGCCTCACCTATATGGCCAATTCTCCCCAGTATCTCTTGTATAAGATTCTTCAGCGTTTGTTCCAATACTGTTACCCAATTTTAGATCAGATAGATTCAGACATCGATAAAATTGAGAGTAACATTTTTAGTACTGGCCAACAAAGTTTGTTGCAAGAAATTTTAGTGACGCGCCATACCATTGCCGATATGCGTCGCATTATTCAACCACATCGGCAAACGTTGTCGCGGTTATATCGGCCAACCACACCAAGTGAAGCGGCCGACGACGCCGGCTTCCAATTAGATGATAAATATGAAGATTACTTTGATGACCTACGCGACTACACTCAAGAAATTTGGAATCAACTAGAATCGTTTAAGGAATCCATCGAAGCCTTGCATGAAACCAATCAATCACTGATTTCCTATCGGATTAATGAAGTCATTAGGACACTGACGATTTTCTCGGCGATCATGTTGCCGGCCGGTGTGGTGGCCAGCTTATTTGGCATGAATGCTGATTTTATCCCTTTCGCCGGTGTGAAGGAAGATTTTTTCATCTTTGCTGGTTTCACCTTTCTGGCCATGTTGGCCACGTTGCTGTATATCAGACGCAAACGGTTGTTGTAAGATATGTTGAAGCTGCACAATACCCTCACTCGGACCACTGCACCCTTCCAACCGCTTCACAATATGAAGGTTGGCCTGTATACCTGTGGCCCGACGGTCTACAATTATGCGCATATTGGCAATCTGCGTACCTATATTTTTGAGGATATCTTGCGGCGTGTGCTGCAATTCAATGGCTATGCAGTGAAGCATGTGATGAATATTACCGATGTGGGTCATCTGACCGATGATGCCGATGCCGGTGAAGACAAGATGGAGCAAGGCGCCGCCCGTGAAAAAAAGTCTGTCTGGGATATCGCCCAGTTTTATACTGAAGCTTTTTTTCAAGATGCTAGAGACCTCAATTTATTAGAACCGACCATCGTCTGTCGAGCCACCGATCACATCCAGGAACAAATTGATATCATCTTAAAACTGCAGGAGCGTGGCTTCACCTATCAAACGAGTGACGGCATTTATTTTGACACCAGCAAATTAAAAGATTATGGCAAGCTGGCCAAATTAGATGTGCCGGGCCTAGCAGCTGGCTCTCGGGTAAACATGGGCGAAAAAAAACATCTCACCGATTTTGCTCTGTGGAAATTCAGTCCCTCAACTCACTCCGTTCGCTCGGGACATGAGTCGAAGCGACTCATGGAATGGAACTCCCCGTGGGGTGTGGGTTTTCCCGGCTGGCACATTGAGTGTTCCGCCATGAGTTTAAAATATTTGGGTGATCACTTCGATATCCATTGTGGCGGCATTGACCATATTCCGGTGCACCATACCAATGAGATTGCTCAAAACGAAGGCGCGCTGGGCCATCCCACCGTGAATTATTGGCTCCATGGTGAGTTTTTACTGACCAATGATGACCGGATGGGCCAAAATAAAATGAGTAAGTCGAAAGGGAATTTTTTGACTCTGCCAATGCTGAAAGAGAAAGGTTTTGATCCCCTGGCCTATCGTTACTTCTGCCTGAATGCACATTACCGTTCGAAGTTAAACTTTACCTTTAAGGCCTTAACGGGTGCCCAACAGACGTTGCAGACGTTACGTCACCAGGTACTAACTTGGGAGCAGCCAACGGAAATTGATACCGTCGCCATGGAGCAATTTACCCAAGCGATCAACGATGATCTCAATATGCCCCAAGCCCTGGCCATACTGTGGACCATGGCACGATCGAACATGGAACCAGGCAAAAAATTAGCTACTATTTTGGAAATGGACAAGGTGCTGGGTTTACATCTCAACCAACCACCAGCCGAGATTCCTCCAGAAGTAATTGAATTAGTGGTGGCCAGAGAAACGGCTCGTCAAGCCAAGGAGTGGACTACGGCTGATGAGTTGCGTCAGAAAATTGCGAAACAAGGTTATCAAGTTGAAGATACCACCACTGGACCACGGATATATCTAATCCACTAGCCTGGTTGAGCTAATTGTTCGATGCGTCGATGTAAAAGTTCCAGAATTGGTGCATCGGCCGCTAAGATTGGACCTTCAGTGCTGGTAACCCGTTGCTGTAATGCACTTAATACACTACGCATCACTTTCAAATAGTCCTGTCGAACACGTTCCGACTGACGTGAAATTTTTTCCGACCAATTTGGATCACTCAATGTGTTTGAAAAACTGGAGAGCATTTCAGAAACATTATCTTGTGCGTGACCGGCGCGAAACTCAAGTTCAACTGCTGACCATTGATCTTCGTTGATAGCTGAAAAAAAGTCGGGTGAAAGTTCGCCGTGTAATTTGGTCAACTGTTCGTCAACATCTAATCCAAATAATTTTGATAAACTGTGCATAGCTTCATGCACAGCGGTCATTCGTACGCTCGTTGGAATCATTACCTC
>CAYZUI010000160.1:0-2594 GCA_964481945.1 uncultured Gammaproteobacteria bacterium | reverse complement strand
ACTTGGCTGATCGGATTTCGGCTAAATTCGTGCCCATCGTAATTGGCCTGGCTATAATCACATTTGTGGTATGGTTCTTTGTTCTGGGGGCCGATTTGTCATTCGCGCTGATGGCGTTTACCGCAGTGATTGTAATTGCCTGTCCCTGTGCCCTGGGTTTGGCAACGCCCACGGCCTTAATGGTGGGCACTGGTAAAGGAGCGGAGCACGGTATTCTGATTAAAGGTGGTGAACCGTTGGAAGCGGCCTGCAGTATTACTACTGTGGTGTTTGATAAAACTGGTACCCTTACGAAAGGTAAGCCGGCCGTGACAGACGTAGTGCCGACGGCAGAGCTCGTGGCTGATGAGGTGCTGACCATTGCCGCCAGTTTGGAAAAATTATCCGAACATCCCTTAGCGGAAGCCATTTATACCTATGCGCAAGAGGCCGGACGAACGTTGGTTGAGGTTCAGCAATTTCAAGCCATTCCTGGTCACGGGGTGCAGGGTGTGATAGTCGGTCAGAAATATTTCTTTGGCAATCGTAAACTGATTACCGAACGAGTTGGCTTGTCGTTAGAGTCAATGCATCCACGGATCATGCGTTTGGAAGAGCAGGGGAAAACCGCCATGATTTTGGCTGATGCCACCCAGGTGCTTGGCATCGTCGCCGTGGCAGATACCGTGAAAGACACTTCCCGGACGGCGATTGCTCGTTTGCTCAAACTGGGTATTGAAGTGTATATGATCACTGGTGATAACCAACGCACCGCTGCGGCTATTGCACATCAGGTGGGTATAACCAACGTGTTGGCCGAAGTGTTGCCGGAACACAAAGCCAGTCAGGTGAAAATGCTGCAAGACGCTGGTAAAAAAGTGGCGATGGTGGGGGATGGTATCAACGATGCTCCGGCGCTGGCACAAGCCAATCTCGGTATCGCCATGGGCTCGGGCACAGATGTAGCCATGGAAACCGGCGGAATCATTCTAATGAAAAATGATTTGACTGATGTGGTGACCGCTCTACAGTTATCACGCGAAACCATGGGTAAAATTAAGCAGAATTTATTTTTTGCTCTGTTCTACAATGTCATGGGTATTCCCATTGCGGCGCGAGTGTTCGTGATGCTAGGGTTAGTGTTGAAGCCAGAACTCGCCGGCTTGGCGATGGCCTTTAGCTCTATTTCGGTAGTAGGCAATGCTTTGTTATTGCGCTTGTTCCGTCCGCAAAAAAGAAATTACGTATCATTGGTTGCTCCTGTAATATTGGTACTGGTCTTTTCCGCGGTCTTCTTCCAATTTGCCAAATTAAGTTCGAGCATGGAAGCTGATACCAAGAGTACGTCAAACAGCTATGAATCATAAAAAACACTTGTTAATAATGCTGCTCGGTTGTCTAGTGATGTTTGTTGGAGTATTTGTGTTAGGAAAATTCACAAATCTATCCTGGGGGTGGTTACTACTCTTGGCTTGCCCGTTGGCACATGTCTTCATGATGAAGGGTATGCAGCACAGCGAATCCAAAAAAAGCGAACCAGACAACCTGGTACAATCTCGCACTAGATCTCCTCATAGTAAATAATAATCTCTTGATCGTCTTTGAGTACAAGATTTTCGAATTCAGTCGACGCTTGACCATTGACGGTCATACGCACGCGGTGAGTGGCGTCGGCTGTTTTATTCAGCAGTTGAGTACTGCTCAAGGGTTCATCCCAAACGGCGAAAAAATCTCCTAGGGTAAAATCACGTTCAACGGGTGATTCCACATGTACTAAACCCGTAGCGTCATGGGTATGAATTGGGTTCATACAGGTAGATTTCACCCCAGTATTGGCCGGAATGGTTTGTTTTTCTCCGTTGAGATACACTGAAAGGGTCATGTGATAGTGGTATTGTGCAGCTGCTTCCGTAGTACATGATAATGCTACCGTCCGGTTATCTTTGTCACCAGCCGCTGCATTCGTTGATTGCTTGTTGTAGATAACGAAACCAATGGGCAAGGCTACGGCCGCAATAATGGCCAACGTTGTCCAGGTCGATGAACGTTTCATAACGGGGTGACGGTCGTCACACGATACGTGCCACTGCCTTGAATAATTTCTTTGACGTGGGCGATGGCATCATCGGCCAAAGAGATGGTCATGATACCGGTAGCGTGATCAATGGCGGTGGGGGTGAATCCAGCATCGGTTAAATCCATCGTAATGAGTGTTTCGCAAGCATGGCAGGTCATGCCGCTGATGTTGAATTGGTAGGCTTTGTTCATATAAGAGTCGTTATGAAATTATTCGATGGTTATTCAACAGTGATCGTGCCAAGCTTACTCCCCATACTACAGGTAAACGGAAATGTGCCCGTTGTCGTGGGGGTGAAGGCAATGGAGTTGGCACCAATGGCTAATTTTTTAGCTAGATTATATTCCGGAATAACAATAGTTCCCATACAGCCGTTCAGTTGCACCTCGTCATTAATCACCCAATTCACCGGTTGATCCTTTTTTACCGTGAAGGTATTCGGGTAAAAGCCTTGCTCGCGGTTAATGTTCATGGTGATGATTTGGGCATTAGGATCTACTGGATCAGTCGTATTCACCACCGCGGCTGTGGCGGGGGG
>CAYZUI010000159.1:0-7936 GCA_964481945.1 uncultured Gammaproteobacteria bacterium | reverse complement strand
ATTTAAACTCACACTGGTAATTTGCGGCGGCTGGTCGGATGACTGACAACTGGAACCTAGCGCGAGTACTGTTAAAGCTAAACCAATAAGTAATCGTTTCGTCATATTATTCAGCAATTAAGGTTGCATAGGTGGTTAAATCGACACTGGCAGCGGCGTAATCCATTTCACCGAATGGAGAAAAGATACTTATGTCAAAGAAGAAGTTATCCTGGGTCTTTTGGGTTTCGGCAATCCCTTCGGTGGGCGCCTCAAAATCTGCCAATAACGCTTCGGCTTGTTCGGCTGTGGCAAATTCCATGACGATAACTTCCAGTACCTCCTCTGGCCGTTCATCCAAGAGAAAACGACGAATGGCACCGCTGGCAAAGCCAGTGAGCTCACTGGACTCATCACCGGTTAATGCCATCCACTCTTCAACGGTGACGGCACTACTGCCCAGCAAGGCAGTACCATCAGGTGCTTCCGGTAATTCTCCTACCGCCGGGGTATCGACTAACGCGAGCGTCTCGTCATCCAACACATCTTGTAAACGATCCGCTTGCGCCAGCGCCAAACGATATAACATCGGCTTCAGTCGATCGTAAATGACTGAATTATCATCAAAGACATCACCGGTATCAATCAAATCCACCCGCACACCATACTGCCCCAGAACAAAGCGATACGTCATGTAGCCCGGATCAGATGGCCCACCGTAATACAGTAACGGTTCAACGTAACAGACATAGGTGACGTCACCGATGACCTGATCAGTTTCTTCATCACACTCTGCTGCTAGATCGGCCACATTAGCTTGAGCGGCTTCGGCTGACGTATAGCGGGTAATAGCATTACCGATAATTTTATTGCCCTCGGCATCATTCCATTGTCGAGCCAGGTAAAAATCATAATCCTGCAGATAGGTGTCCAGTTGCCCATTAAATTCTAACGGCAAAGGATTCACATCGCTGACATAGGCCGTCACATCGGTTGGTGTGAGTAGGGCCAACGATAATTGATCGGCGGTGGCATCACGATACGTTGTCGTCGTGACTGTTGTGTTTGTATCATCCGTCAATGGGGTGACGGTTGTGCGCGTAACGGTGACATCTGGTTGAAACCAAGTGCAACCGGCTAACACGCTGACGGCTAATAAGCCGAATAGTTTAATATGTTTCATGTATGATAGTATACCCCTATGCTGGAACAGATACAACTGAATAGTACGATGCACCATTGGCTGCGCCGCCAAAAGGATGTACTGCTGTTACCCATCGTAAAAATATGCCTTTATTTACAAATCAAACCGGTACTGGTTACCAGTATTGGCGCACTCTTCGGCACCGTCAGCTTACCTCTATTGTGGATAGATTATCGTTGGTTTGCCTTAGCACAATTGGCCAGTTTGCTGTGCGATGGTATTGATGGTTCGTTGGCTCGTTACAGCAAACGTCCTTCAGAATTCGGCAAACAATTTGATTATGCCGTTGATGTCAGTATCATGTTGCTCCCCTATAGCGCCGTAACGGTATGGCTGAAACAGCCGATCTGGATTATCGGGTTGAATTGGTATATTGGACTCTGGTTAGTGAATTGGCTGTTTGGCAGGATGCTGCAACTGGCACCAATGCGCTTGCTGCTGACGTTATCGATTTTAATCTGGCTACCACAACTTGGCTTAGCGCTGACGTGGGCGTATGCCGTTGTTATGTCGTTTGTGCTATTGAAGGCTTTACTACGTAAACGTAAATAGCTTCTTTTTTAATTCTGATGACCCGTTCAGTGAGCCCTGGGTGATTTGGTAACGGAAACATATAACTGACAATCACACAGCCTGGTTTGCATTCTTGAGCAAATTTTGCAACGAGCCGCTGACAAAATTTCGGCACCCACCAACCAACGATGGCGTCCATGTTCGAAATATCGTAGGAGAACATATCCCCTTGGGTGATAGTCACTTGATGCATTTTTCTGATAAGTTTTGGATTATATTCAACGCCAAACAGGTGCGCTGTTGGATGTTGTTTCTTAATGGCTAATAATAGATGGCCACGGCCACAGCCTAAATCAACTATCTTTTGTTTACCCTTTAGCTCTGGTAGATGAGCGATCGTTTTGGCGATGTAGGCCGGAATGGGAACAAACGGTAAAGGTTGTTTAGCATACCGCACGACCGGCCATAAGCGATAAATCATTAACCCCAAATAGACGCACATTGTTAACAGGAGGGCGATGTATAAAGTGAACACCACTGGTACGGTCATGGGGTTAACTGGCGATTTCTTGGCGGACAGCCGCTTGTGCAGCGCTATCTTCCATAGCCTGCCAACTGTTGGTTAATTGTTGTTCAACGTACCGAGCATCCGGTCGTTGCTCGGGATCCGGCCGCGTCATCTGCTGAATGATTTCATCAAGCATGAGCAGTTCCGGTGTCAGTTGCCGTTTGATCTCCGTTTGGTCGATGGAATCATCAATACCATAGATCAGATCACGGAGCGTAATCCCCAAACTATAGATATCATTGGCTTCGCGCGGTGTACCAGCTTGATCTTGCCGAGTGGTATATCGTTTTGTGTGAGTGCGTTCAGATAACGGTTCGGCCCAACGAATTGGTTTACCAGTACTGGTACCAGCCCATTTGCTGGGTTGCTGACTGGAACCAAAATCTAACACAATTGGATCATTGTCTTCGGTAACCACCACATTAGATGATTTTAAATCCAGGTGGAGTACCCCGGCCTCGTGCATCAATCGAACTGCCCGCGCTAAACCCAAGCTGATCTTTTTTAGACGCGGCAGCTGATCACGTAAATGTCTCTCCCGGTGAACGATTTTTGATAAACTTGTACCCTGAATACGCTCCAGGACAACGGCGGCGATGCGCCGATCCGTCTGCGCGGCTGGTGTAGTGACCGTTGGATCAGATAGCAATTCTGCCTCAATCAAAATTGGAAAGGGCGGCTCCCCACCGTGGCGTTGCAATGGTTGACCATCCGCACCACGCGTCAGTCGATGCAGGCTGGATATTTCATTCATCATCCCTCGAGCCATCATCACTGCGTCAGCCTCAGCTTCATTCGCGAAGGTCTTTGCGTTCAAGAGTTCATGATCATACGGCCGTGATAATTTGACGGCAACTGGCTCGGCCCTATCTGGTCGACTTGATTCTAAAGCCAACCCCGTAAAACCGTGACCGAGAAAACGTTCGATTTTATAGGGATGATTATGCACGGTCACTGTAGCACCGCGCAGCGCCTGAACGTGTGGTAGAGCAATAGCCCCATCTGGATTGGTCGCATCAGCCAGGTGCGTAAATAAATGCTCCCGCTCACGTATGATGTCGATCCGGCTAGGACCTTCGGGCAAATTTGCAGCCGCCAACTCGGCTGGTGTCAGTAACTCTGTACCGCAGATTTGTTGATTGTCTACTCGTAATGGTTGTTCGTGCGACATAATTTAACTAGCAATTTTAGCCGTATCCTGCTGTGGTTGAGCAATGGGTGCAAAGGCATCGGCCACCTGTTGCAATGCCCAACGTTTTTCAGGATCAACTTCAGTCATCCGATCAACAATGTTCGATAGAGCTTGCAATTGAGGCGGTAAATCACGATAGCGTTGCTGACAATAATCTCGATATAACTCGTCATCTAATTCGAGTAAAGAACTCCGCCCGTAGATCATATCCCGTAACGTTATTCCTAAAGCATAAACATCCCGCTGCGGTGTAGCCAGGACTTTTTCTGCTTCAGTAACATACCCAGGAGTAGTGGTAATAACCTCTGGACGGGCCCAGTGGGCGCGTTGACTAAATTCTTCCTGAATCATCGCTGCCCCAAAATCCAACAATACCGGCCGATGGTTTCGTATCGCTGTATTTTTCGGTTTCAGATCAAGATGTAGTAAACCGGCAGCATGCATACGCTGAATACCTTGCAGTAAGCCACTGGCAATTTGGATAATTTCAGCGGGATCATCGGCGAGATTGCCACGTTCTTCTATTATTTCTGCCAAACTTGGTCCGGCAATTTCTTCCATAGCTACGGCGGCAATACGTTCATCTGGTTCACCAGGCTTCCAACCCGGTTTACGAAACTGGGTAGCCCCATAATACTGCGGATACAGTTTAGTTTCCACAGCGGCCCGACGTAAACGATGCAAAGTAGCAGCTTCCACGATAGTTGAACGAGCCATGGCCACATTGTGCACCGATTCAGGATCGGCTTGGTCAGGAACAGGCCGGTTCATATCATCACTCACAAAACGATTAGTGAGTTTGATAATCACTGTACGTCCATCTGGAGAACTGGCCCGAAACACCAAACCAAAAGCTCCTTTAGCCACATACTCTATCAAAGTATACGGCACCCGGTGCAACGTAACGGTATGACCAATCATCTCCTGCAAGGCCGGCTGTTGTTCTGCTTCATCTTTCGAAAACGCCTGATCAACTGTATTGAACAAATATTCGCGTTCAGCTAGCTGCCGGGCCCGCTCTTGGGTTAGAGCAGGGTCTTCAACCAGTCGAGCGGCAACATATTTGAAATAACTCCAGGCCCGACGAACATATTGGTTTAACGAGACTGAGCGCCGTTCACGCTGTGCCGGTCGTTCACCTGCTGTTGGTGCTGGATCTGGGCGAAAAAATTCATCCGCTAGAACATCATCTCCTGTTTCATCCTGCCCTTTCTCCAGTTCTGCCAGATCTGCTGCATCTAACAACTCAATGCCACCCATTCGTTGCTGCTCTACGCGCACTTGACGTTTGGGTAATTTTAGTCGTTCGTTATTAGACATAATTTTAATACTAGTTAACCACAAATAATAGGCGAAAAATAGGGTTTTGTCAACCCCTTGACAAGATTCTAGCCTGTGATACGTTTAGCTGTTCTTTTGGTCGATATTGGGGAATAGGGCTAAAAGGACACAATTTCATTGCCTATGGCATTAACGATTGAACAACAAATCAGCAGTTTGCTGCGTGAGCATAAGAATATTTTGGTGTGCTTGCCGGCCAAACCAACCACCGACGCCATCGCCTCTGGCCTGGCGATGTATGCTGTGCTGCAAAAATTGGGTAAACCAGCCAAGGTGGTGGCCGCCGGTTTTGCCTTGCCGGATAATCACAAGTTCCTACCCAAGAGCGATGAAATTGCTCATGAGCTGACGGCTCTGAAAAAATTTATCATTTCCGTAGACGTCTCTAAAACTTCGGTGCGCGATATTCAATACGATATTCAACATGACCGTTTGAATGTGTACGTCACTCCAAAAACCGGTTATCTGGAAACGCGCGATGTGTCTACATCATCTAGTGACTATGAATTTGATTTGATTATAGCGCTCGATAGTCGTGATTTAGCCAGCTTGGGTAAAGTGTTTGAGGATAACGCCGAATTTTTTCACCATACGCCGATTATCAATATCGATCATCATCCCGCCAACGAACACTTTGGCGAAATTAATTTTGTCCATGTCACCGCCACCAGTATTTCGGAAATCATCTTTGAGTTATTGGAACATATCGATTCCGGGCAAATGCTGGATGAATATATCGCCACGAATTTACTCACCGGGATTATTTCCAAAACCAAATCTTTCAAAACCAATACGGTCACGCCGCGATCTTTGGCCATTGCCAGCCATTTAATTGCCTCTGGCGCCCGTCGTGAAGATATTGTGAAAAATCTCTATCAAACCAAAACCTTACCGTCCTTAAAACTGTGGGGTCGGGCGTTGGCTCAATTACAATCCGATCCGGATCGTAAAATTGTCTGGTCGACTATCCACCAAACCGATTTTACGGAAACCGGCACAACGCCGCATGAGCTGGACCAAGTGATTGATGAATTGATTATCAATACGCCCGATGCGCAACATGTCTATGTGGTATATGAGCAAACTGATCCACAGGGTCATACCCATATCAAAGCGGTGATTACTACTGCGCCCTACATTCATGTCAGCGATGTCTTTCGTGATATGCAACCAACTGGCGATGCCGCCTTTGTGACGATCACCATTCCCGTTTCTACCATTGCAGCGGCGCAACGTTTGATTCATGATCGGATTCGACCGTTGGTGAAGTAATACCTTCCCCTGCCCCTACCGTGGCATCCCCCTCCTTTCAGGAGTGGGGATATGATACAATATCTTCATGCCCATTCAACGCATAGAAGATTTACTGGCTCTCAATAAAACCAGCCAAACTACCACAGCCTCCGCTACGACACCTCATGGCAAACCCGCTCCACAAGATGACAGCAACCCCGCGGTAAAGCTGGATGAACGCATGCGGCAAATTCAACTGCAGAAGTTGGAGGAAATTTGCCAAGGCACCGCGCAAGATCTTGGTTTGCAATATATTAATTTGAAAGGTTTCCCGATCGGCCCGGAAGTATTATCGCTGATTCCAGAAGACCAAGCTCGCAGTATTCGTACGGTGATCTTTTTTAAGATTGGTGGGCAAATCCGCATTGCGACTTGTTTACCGGATCATCCGGACATTAACGACATTGTGACTCATTTGCAGCATGATTTCCCGGGAGCGAACATCGCCATTTACCTCACTTCGGAACACAGCATGGATGAGGCTTTGAAGTTATATAAAAACATTGCCCGGGTTAAAAAAATTGAGACCAACATTAGCATCACGAAAGAAGATTTAGAACGTTTTCAAAGTGAGTTAAAAACCTTCAAGGATTTAGAAGAAAAGTTAATGCAGGTGAACATGACGGAAATGTTCGCCATGATTGTAGCCATGTCGCTGAATGCCGGTTCGTCCGATATTCACATTGAAGCCGAAGAACACACCGTGGTGGTGCGGTATCGGGTGGATGGGCTGTTGCAAGTGGCTGCAAAAATTCCCGGTAGCATCTGGTCAAAATTGATTGCCCGTATTAAAACGATTTCCGGATTAAAAATCAATATCGATTCTATTCCGCAAGATGGTCGCATTACTATTCAACTGGATAACGACAAAATGGATATTCGTGTGTCCACCATGCCAACGTCTTGGGGTGAATCGGTGGTGATGCGGTTATTAAAATCTTCATCCGTTGGTTTAACCTTCGAACAACTGGGCATCCGAGCCTCGGCTTTTAAGCGACTGAAACATGAAATCGACAAACCACAAGGGATGATTATTACCACTGGTCCAACCGGTTCCGGTAAAACGACCACCCTATACGCCATTTTGAATACGCTGAATCAGCCAGATACCAAAATTATCACGCTGGAAAATCCGATTGAATATCGTTTAGCTGGTGTGGCCCAATCGCAAATTGATCACTCCAAAGATTATACGTTTAGTAAGGGCTTACGGGCCATTTTGCGGCAAGATCCAAATGTGATCATGGTGGGTGAAATTCGTGATTTAGAAACCGCTGAAACGGCCGTGCAAGCCGCCTTAACTGGCCACTTGTTGCTCTCGACCATTCACACTAACGACGCCGCTGGTGCCATTCCCCGGTTCTTATCCATGGGTGTACCGGGCTTTTTACTGGCTCCGGCCATGAATGCCATTATTGGTCAGCGGCTAGTGCGCAAGCTCTGCGAATTTTGTAAGCAGCCGATTACCCTCGATTTAGAAACTTTAGAACGTGTCAAAAAACTACTGACCGCTATTCCGGAGAATTCCGGTGAACCGATACCCGATCTGACTAACCTCAAATTCCTGGAGGGTAAAGGGTGCGATAAATGTCATAACCTGGGTTACAAAGGCCGGATCGGTATTTATGAAATTTTCACCAAGAACCAAGAGATCGAAGCGTTAACCTTGGCGGGAAATGTTTCAGAATACCAAATGAAAGATATCACGCATCGTGCGGGAATGCTGAACATGGCACAAGATGGCATCCTCAAAGCGGTCGAAGGTGTTACCTCTGTTGCGGAAGTGCTGCGGGTAACGGTGTTTGATTAGACCTCATCCCCTCACCCCCCCTCCCCCTTCATTGCG
>CAYZUI010000158.1:0-3307 GCA_964481945.1 uncultured Gammaproteobacteria bacterium | reverse complement strand
CGGTCGTGGCGGTGCGTTCATCAATAATCAATGATGCCACCTTGGCTCCCGCTAAATCTTGTAACAGTTCGAGGGCTCGCCACAAACCTAATTCCGCTAAAACCACCGGGAGATTTTTTTCATGACGCGTGCTGGCATCTGTGCGCACCGCTAATCGTTGCGCACCCAACCGAATGGTGGTGGGATTAAAATTGGCTGATTCAATGGCGAGACGTTTAGTCGCGGCAGTAATTTCTGAACTGGCTCCACCCATGATGCCAGCCAAGGCTTGGGCTGACTGCTGGTCGGCAATGACGAGATGTTCTGCAGCTAATTGATGCGTTTTGCCATCCAGTGTGGTCAACGTTTCTTTGGCTTTCGCCAGGCGAACGACAATGGCATGGCCAGCCAGTTTGTCATAATCAAAGGCATGTAAGGGTTGCCCATACTCATACATCACGTAATTAGTCACATCAACCACATTGTTAATCGGACGCACTCCCACGGCCAGCAAACGTTGTTGCAGCCAGTCGGGTGACGGTTGAATGGTGACTTGATCCAGCACGACTCCCAAATACCGGCGGCAGTGCTGGCGCGCTTGGATAGTAACGGAAAAAGGCACGGTATTATCGGCGGAAAATTCACGGACGGCTGGCAATTTTAGCGGTACCTGGAGAATGACGCTTAATTCCCTGGCAAAACCCACGTGACAAAATAGATCCGGTCGATGGGTTAAGGTTTTGTTATCGATCGTGATAATGGTATCGGTCAGACCCAAGGCTTCCGCTAACGGCGTACCGGCCTGAGCCGTGATCTGACCTAAGTCAATAATCTCCCGTTCATCACTTTGCGGAAACAGTTGCTCTAAGCCAATCTCGCTAGCCGCACAAATCATGCCAGTCGATTCTTCACCTCTGATTTTTGCACTCGTCAACCTGATCAAATCACCTTGGCCGTGCCAACGAACCTGGGCTCCAGGGAGGGCCACCACTACAGCCTGATCAATAGTAATGTTAGAGCCACCACAGACAATGCCGGCCTCTTTTGTGCCAATGTCCACTCGACACAATTTAAGTTTATCAGCCTTAGGATGAGGTGTTATCTCTTTAATGACCCCAACCACCATTTGAGCAAACTGATCAGCTTGCCGTTCCACCTGCTCCACCTCAGCCACATGCGCGGTAATCAAGTCAGCCACCTGCTGCGCATCAGCTGGGAGATTAACGTAATCTTGTAACCACCGATAGGATAGTTTCATAATCAGAATTGTTTCAAAAAGCGCAGATCACCCGCCATAAAATGACGAATATCGTTGATGCCATACTTCAACATGGCCAGGCGATTGATCCCCAAACCAAAGGCAAACCCGGTATAGGCACCAGCCGGGTAACCCGCTGCCTGAAACACATTGGGATGAATCATGCCACAACCCAGTAGTTCTACCCAACCGGTCTGCTTACACATCGAGCAGCCTTTTCCGCCACAATTGGTACAAGAACAATCCGCTTCAAAGCCGGGTTCAACATACGGAAAATAGCCAGGACGGAGCCGAATCTTGACATCCGCTTTCAACAAAGACGACATGGCTAAACGCAACATGTAAGTAAGATTGGCAATAGAAATATTTTTATCCACCACAAAACCTTCCATTTGATAAAAGGTGTGTTCATGTGAGGCATCTAAGGCTTCATTGCGAAACACCCGGCCAGGCACAATCACGCGCAGCGGTGGAGTGTGGGTTTGCATTAAACGCACCTGCATATTCGACGTATGGGTGCGCATGACCTCTTTTAGGCCGTCTGACCGTTGCCGATCAATATAAAAAGTATCCTGCAAATCACGGGCCGGGTGTGCTGCCGGAATATTCAAAAACTCAAAACAATAATCATCGGTCTCTAATTCATTGCCTTCAGACACCGCAAAACTCATGGAACGGAAGATGTCGACCAATTCGTTTTGCACCAAATGCAAGGGGTGCCAATGACCCCGTTGCGGTGCCATTGCCGGCAAGGTACGATCAAACTGAATGTCATCCTGACCGAGAGCTCGACGCGCCTGGGCCAAGGCCTGTTGTAGAGCCGCTTTCACTTGATTGGCTATTTCACCTGCCTGTTTACGTTGAGCTACATCAGTCATACTTTTGAGCGACCGCAATGCCGTACCAAGCTCACCGGTCTTCTTATTGAACAACTGGTGCTCGATTTGATCCAGAGCCTCACCAGTAGTCGCCTGCGCGATGAGCGATTGATATTTATTCAGCAGGTGCTTCGGGTCCATGGCTAGGTTGTTTGTGTAAGCTGTAAAGAAACCCTTCTAATAACGTAAAAAACAGCACTAACACCAGCCCCGCAAACCAGGAAAACAGTTCCTGTGCAGCCAGTATGAGTGAAACGATTACCAAGAGGCTGCACCACAGGGCTTGTCGGATGGTAGGCAGCATCAAACGAAAGGCCACCACAGTTTGGTGCTGCATACGTTTCAGAGCGATCCGGCTCAACAAGCCAAGAAAGACGATGATGGTAAATAGGGCGCAAGCTAGCGTTGCGTAAAAAAGGAGCATGCCAGTGGTACCGGTTTCGGTTGGGTCAATATAGAACAACACCACCAGCCAAGCCGCGACACTGACGAGCCCAGCACCGGCTAAGGTAAACAAAAAATAACTGACGCGCATGTGTGCAGCATAGCGAGTTTATTGCTTTTTGACAACGTCGTAGAATTGATCAACGTCAAACTGATCGTGGTAACCATAACCTAGATCTTGATAGCGCTGCATCAGAGCCTCATATAATGGGCCAGTCAGTAAAAACTTCCGGTCGGCTCCTTCATCTGAATCCACATACAGTTGATTATTGACCACCTCAAAATCTAACCCATTTGGTCCGGTGATGCGCTGTTCGCCATGTGCTGCCATAAATCCCTTCACCGCTTGAGTAAACTCTGCAAAGGGCACCGGTTTCCCTTGGGGCATAAAGTTGTTCAAATTGACCTGATCTAGCTCGAATGAATGCAATTCATGTGGAGTCTGGACTCGATCAAGCACTTGATAAAATACTTCCCGGGTAAAAGTACCATCGAATTTAGGTTCCACTAATCCACTATAGGCACTCATTAAATCGTTGTACAGTGCTTCATTCACCAAGTAAGCATCTCGGCCGCCACCCGCTACGTCGACATAGAGTTCACCGCCTCGTTCTTCAAACACTAATCCATTCGGAGTAGCGACCCGATCTTGTTTCACCGCCTCAAGCAAGGTGAGAATATCTTTCTTGAAATCGGCATAGCGTTCAGCTTGACCAGTGGTAGAAATATGCTCCGCTAAATTAAGCTC
>CAYZUI010000157.1:0-2896 GCA_964481945.1 uncultured Gammaproteobacteria bacterium | reverse complement strand
TTTGTATTGTAGGCTGACACTTCTTCATCAAGTATTTGTTGACCGCGGGCAATATCAGTAATACCCAAACGCACACAGGTTCGAACGAGATGATCCTGCAGCCACTGATACGGCCGTTCGATCTTGCCTTTGGCATTAGGGGACAGCGCGTAAATTAATTCGGTATGACAATCGTTTAACACCTGTTTAAATTGAGTGTCGACCTCATCCGTAAACTTACGGGCGGTATGCCAGGGAGTGATTTTATCCCGCTCCCGGACAAATCTAAAAATACTATGCTGATCTGGATAATATTTTAAAGGGCAACCATGGGCTAATACCACTGATTCTATTGCAGAAATATGCCACCAACTATTTTCCTCTAAAAACAATTCGGCATAGAGCAATCGTCTGGAGTAGTCATCGATACTGGTAATGAGATACATCTTTCTGTCCATGAATGGCGACCAGAGGTGCAATGAAGAGTCATGCTGAATGAGTTCTCCGGCAAAATTGGTGATCACTGCTCGATCATGGGCTTGGTGTGGTGGTTTTGGTATGTAGAAGCCTTGGCGTTTAGCCCGGCTAATGATCGTAGGTACAGAGACTTTAATGTTGTGTTTGGTGAGCAGGTCATCCCGCACCGCCGAGTAGTTGTAAAACCTAACAGGAATGTTTTTGTTTAAAATTAATTGTTGTTCCTTTTCTAATTCTTTGGTAATACATTGTTCCGTCTCTGCGGAAACCTTGCTGTGTGTATTGGTGCGTTTTGGAGGCACAACAGTAAACGTGTCCGGACTAGCTTGATAGCGCTGCAGCAACCTAAAAAATCTGGCGCGTTTGATCTGTAGGTTCTCCAAAGCGTTATCTAACGATACTTCTTTGGATAAATAATGTTCTAGAATTAATTTGACTTGTTCCTCGGACAGTCTCTTATGCAACTGTTGTTTTCCCATAGTGGTGTACCTAAGTATTAGTACTTAAGCTCTGACTATGGCCAGAAGCAACAGAATGATCCACCAAAAGTCTACTTTTGGTCTTTAAACAGTCTACTTATGGATTTTAAATAACAAGAATATCTATTCAATAGATCCCTCTTCAGCCTTATGGTATACTACTGTAAACGTATTTTTTATAAATAAAACAGTCCACATATGGAGGCACGAACTTATCGGTTATTGACCGGGGCATTAACCACAGCATTTATGAGTGTCGGCCTGGTGGCCAACGCCGCTACGCAAACTATTGCGACCGGTACAGTGACCTATGATACCGGAGGTCCGGCAGTCGGCGCCACGGTCGAATGTCATACGGCCAATGGCTCGTTTATGGTTTCAGATCTGACCGATAGCTTGGGTAATTACGAATGTAGTGGTGATACTTCCAGTTTGGTAGTTGGAACAACCGGTATCGTGGTAGAAGTACGCGCTGTTGAAGGATACAACACGCCTGGCTCATACAACTTTACTTGGCAAGGAACCGCCGCCAGTAACAATTTCGAATTAATCACAGCTGGTTATACAGTCAACGTGACTGTACATGATACCACCGGTAACCCGATTGTGGCTGATGTAATAGTGCAACCCATCAACGTGCAGCCAGGCGGTACATTCGCACAAGCCTCGGGAGCAACCGATGAAGCTACCGGTACAGATGCTGTGGCGGTGTCGTTTTTAGATGGCATTGTGCTGGCTGAAGCTAATTTAAGTGAGGCCGATCCGGACCGTTATCCCTGGATTGCTATCGGCGGAGCTCAAGAGGTACATTTCAGTGACACCGTCACGGCAGTAGATTTGGATTTTACCGTGGTGAAGTCGAATACGAAAGTCACAGTGAAGTTAGTTGATGCCAATGGCGATATTTTAACTCAAAATAATTTTACCGGTGACGCGTATTTTGAAGGTTATAATGAAGAATATGGCGCAGTCAGTACTCGGCGCAAGATCAATAATTTAACCGGCGTCGCTGAAGTCTACCTACTGCCTGGAGTATGGCATGTCACAGCGATTCACCCACAGTTGAACGGGCAAAGTTTTGATCCGGCCGAAACAACCTTTGTGGTATCGGACGAACCCGGCACAACGGATTGGGGAACCATTCAAGCAGTCACCAATAACGGTACACTCAACGGTACAGCTTCCGTTTTTACGGGAGATGAGGGACAAACCGACTTGAGTACTATTGCCGTCAGCGCTGTTAATCTCGATACGAACGGTCGTTTCTCTGGCCAGTTGCAGAGCAATGGTGACTTCAGTATTACCAACGTTGCCCTCGGTACGTATTCCATCATGATCGATGGAGAAAATTTCCTTCCCACCCAAACGGCTACTGTGGAAGTGACGGCAAAAAAACCAACCGTGGACAATATTGCCATTGCTGCCCAAGTAGCTAATACATCCGTGAAGGGACAACTGGTCGATAGCACTGGTACGGCGGTGACAAACTTCTCCGGTGTGGTTGTTGTGGAAAGTGTTAATGGCGAATTCAGTGGTCAGGTGGCCCCAGACGGTTCCTTCAGCGTTGGTATGTTCAGTGGGGGTATTCAGGGACAGGATGCTACCTTGACGCTGGTTACTCAAGAAGGCGCCGAGGGTTTTGCGGCCAATAAAACCTTCACTGTGCAAGCAGGTGACGTTACAGCCAATCTTGTGCTGAATACCAATGAAGGAACTATTACCGGTTCGATTAAAGATGAAGATAATGCCACTGTGGGCGCTGATGATTTAGGTGATGATGTGAAAGTGACTGCGATTAATACAGATAGCGGATCAGTAGAAACAGCTGACGTAGCGGCCGATGGGAGTTATAGTTTAGAGGTTGGTCCCGGCACTTGGAACCTAGTGCCACAAATTACCGATCCCGCTGCCACGGTGTATGCCAGCACCATGAGCGGCACGCCCGTGACCGTAACGGCTGG
>CAYZUI010000156.1:0-5152 GCA_964481945.1 uncultured Gammaproteobacteria bacterium | reverse complement strand
CTTCAATCGACAACACATCATTTTCGATGGCGATCTTGAGGTTATCGGCATCAATACCTGGCAGTGGAGTTTCCACCACTACGTGATTGTCTTTTTCATAGACATCAACGGCTGGTGAAAAATTTCCTGCCATCATACTGTTGCCGCCAAAATCTTCAAACATGTCGTTGAAATCTTGGAACATGGGGGGCATCATGGGTGACCATTTGACTAATCTCATATGTATGTTGTTATTGATTGGTTAATTGATTTTTTGAAATAATGACTTTGGCTGGGCGAATCATTTTACCGTGCATGGTGAATCCAGCCTGGGCTTCACGCACGATGGTTTGATCTGGCTGATCAGAGGCTTCTTCACCGACCGCTTCATGAATGTTGGGATTAAACATCTGACCTAACGTATTCATCCGTTCGACCTCATGGTTTTTCAAAATATTCATGAGATAATCCTGAATATGCCTAATGCCTTGAATCCAACTCTGACCCTTTTGATCATCGGGCACGGCCAGCAGCGCGCTATCGAAGTAATCCACCAGGGGAAAGAATTCCAGTAACAGTTGATCATTAGCGAACTTGCGCATGGCTTGCACCTTTTCTTCAGATTCGCGTTGCAGATTACGGTAATCTGCCGTCGCCCGTATGGCCAAGTTCTTATATTCAACAATTTTTTGTAAAAGGGCTTCTTCCGTTAGTTCCTCAACTGGTTGCGGTGGCTGTTGGGTGATATCCGGTGGTGTATCGCTCATAAACTGCGTAATAATGATTTAGTGTATTTAAGTAATTCGTAATTGTATTGATAGTGCATGCGCATTGGACCTAATAAGGCAATCGTACCTAACGGATACTGCATGATGAGTGCGCTACAGTATTGACTGACCGGATTATCGCTGCCAATTAAGAAGGTGATATCGCCATCATCCGGTTCAAGGCTGTGTAACTTCATCATAACTTCATCTAAATGATCAATCAGCTCCGAAAAAATCAACGCTTCACTGACCTGTTGAAATTCTGGCTTGCGAAATAAGTGCGTAATGCCGGTGTAGTAGAAGCTGTTCCGGTTCAAACTAACCAGCACCGCTTCGTTGGCTTTGGTCGCTACACCTTTCATCACATTCTTAATGATCCCCTCTTGGCCTTGATCAGTGACAACGCCGCTCAGCTGCTGCAGCTCTAACTGACTTGATTTATCCAAATCCGCTTTCGGCTGTAAGAAATGTTCAATATAGAAGCGGTAACCACTTTCCGTAGGGATGCGACCGGCCGAGGTATGGGGATGAGTAATCAACCCCTGCTCTTCCAATTCCTTCATTTCGTTGCGGATGGTGGCTGGGGATAAGTCTAAACCTAACTTGTCCACAAGCCAGGCTGATGCTACTGGTTTAGCGGAATGGACGTATTCTTCAATAATCCCTTGTAAAAGTGCTTGTTTTCGTTCACTTAGGCTATCCATACCCCTATGCTACGAAATTAGCACTCTACTGTCAAGAGTGCTAAAACTGCCTCGACAACCCAATTTTGGTCTACACTTACAATAAAGACTAAACAATAAAGCAAAAACTGTATGCCAAAAACATTGTTCACAACCTGTCTGGCTCTGGCTATTCTAGCCATCGGAGTAGCCGCCCAGGCTGACGAGATTACTGAAGACGCCTTGGTAGTGGGCAGTGGTGCTGTCCGCTGGAACGACCGTAATGTAGTAGAATTCCCTAATGCTTTAATCACAGCTTACGCGTTGGATGATCAAAGTGAATTATTATCGTTTGCAGCTTACCCCAATCATGTCGGTGCTCAAGTAGCCGTTGGTGATGTGGATGGTGATGGTGAGGATGAAATTGTGACACTCCCCTTTCGTAATCGGTTATCGACTGCCATCAAGACATTTAGTTTATCTGGTGAATTAGAAACCGCCACAGTTGTACCGAAACGTAATGGCGCTCGTCTGAAACGCTATCACTTAGCGGTGGGTGACGTAACTGGTGACGGTCAAGATGATGTAGTTATCAGTAATGCTGCCGGTGCTAAAGTGTATATTGATGTCTTAACGATGGAAGATGGCAATTTTACTCGTCTGGCCCACTATGATAATACCAACAACGAAGAGCTGCTCTATCACTACCACCGCGGCAGTTGGATAGAAGTATCTGATCTAGATGGTGACGGTACCGTAGAAATCATCACGACTCCGGAACGTCAAGGGGGTGGACTGGATGTCTTTTCCTACGCCGATGGAGAAATTACTAACATCCCCATTGACTATATTAACACGGGGTTTGACCATTCTGTACATATAGCCTGTTTAGGCGGGGCTGTCTTGATGGTGGAGCATTCGGAAACTGGCGGTTTACAAATGTACCTGTGGTCAACAGATGATGAAGATTTTATACCAGGCAGTTTAGACAGTTTAACCGACGCTACGGAAATAGGTTCAGTTGGCGATATTGCCTGGCTGGATGGCAGCACCTTTGCCTACTCCCAGTTTTATGATAAAACTGTCACCTACAAGTATTATGATGCTAGCGGGGAAACCGACTCGATAGACGCAACGATCGATGTCAGTAGCCGCGGGGCCTTTGTGGATTTCGTGAATATAGACTAGTCAAGACATCATTCCAAGTTATTTCTCGATCCGCTAATAATACCAGCAAATGATAAACCAAATCAGCCGATTCTTCAGCTAGACGTTCCTTGGACTCAAAACGAGCCGCCTGCACTACTTCAATGGCTTCCTCCATGACTTTGTTGCCTATGACTTTTGTTCCGCCATTGAACAAACTGGCTGTATATGATTCCTTGGGTAGGGTACTTTTTCGTTCCACAATAGTCGCAATCAATTTTTCCAACCCATCTGTAAAACAGGCGGTGGCACCAGTATGACAGGTTGGGCCATCCGGACGGACCGTAATCAATAAAGCATCTTGATCGCAATCTTGCCTGATCGTCATGACATGTAAATAATTTCTACTCGTTTCTCCTTTCTCCCATAAACGTTGTTTACTACGACTATAAAACCACACCCGGCCCGTGGCTTTGGTTTTGATGAGTGATTCCTCTGACATATAGCCAAGCATAAGCACTTGTTGAGTATCCGCGTTTTGAATGATAGTAGGAATGAGATTCATAATTGTGATTTAATTGCTTGAATAGTGAGTTCATCACTGTGCAGTACCCCAGCCACCAAGGCTGCACTGACGTTGGTGTGATCGAACACGTCGCGAATATGTTGAATGGTTCCACCACCGCTCGATGCGATGACTGGAATCGTGACGGCCTGACTGATGATCTGAAGTAATGGCAAATCATAGCCTTGTTTTGTTCCATCACGATCAAGTGAATTTACCAATAATTCTCCTGCTCCAGCTTGTTCCATCTGTTGGACAAAGTGAATGGCATCAACTCCTGTAGCGGTACGACCACCACGTGTATACATTTCCCAAAATGATCCATTCCATTTTGGATCAACGGAAACAACGATACACTGCGCGCCAAATTGCGCACTGGCTTGCTCAATTAACTTGGGATTACCTACTGCTGCCGAACCAATTGACACTTTATCGGCACCGGCTAAGAGTAAGGCGCGAATGTCTTTGATAGTCCGTACTCCCCCACCCACGCAAAATGGGATTGAGAGTGTTTCAGCTACACGACTGACTAAGTAATATAACGTCTCACGATGGTCGACCGTGGCCATAATGTCTAGAAAGACGATTTCGTCTGCTCCTTGCCGTTCATAACGCTGAGCCAGCTCCACCGGATCACCCTGATCTCTCAAATCTGTAAACTGTGTCCCTTTAACGACACGACCATTGGCAATATCTAGGCAAGCAATAATCCTTTTTCTAAAACCCTTCGGTTTTAATTGCACCTTATTTGTATACAAGGCTTTGCCTACAATGACAGACGTACCTGATTGTTGTGCTTGATGAATATCTTCATCTGAACTCACTCCACCTGATACAATCACATTGAACCCAGCCGCTTGCACTGGCTGACTTAAGGAAAAATTCGGACCAGACAACATCCCATCTTTACTGATATCTGTCACGATAACAGTTGTTACATTTGGTAACTGTTGTATGGTCTGTTCCAAATCAAGTCCGCTGTTGACTGTCCAGCCTTGAGTGGAGACCAAATTAGATTTGATATCCAACCCAACCACGATGCGATCTGATCCATACCGTTGTAACAGGGCCTGCAATACGGTTGGTCGGGTAATGGCCGCTGTGCCTAGAATAATTCGATCTACACCAACATCTAGGTACTGTCTGGCCGTTTCAACCGAACGAATTCCACCGCCCACTTCAATTCTCAAATTTGTTTTCTGAACCAGTTCCTGAATGATTGCTTGATTCATTGGCCTACCTGCCCTGGCTCCATCTAAATCCACCACATGTAACCACACCGCACCCTGGTTTTGAAATTCTAAAGCGGTAGCGATAGGATCAGCCGAATATTCAGTCACTGTACCGTAATCCCCTTGTGGTAAGCGTACGCACTTACCATTGAGCAAATCAATAGCCGGAATAACTTGGGTAGGCTGTAATTTACCAGTTTCACAAAATTGTTTCAGTAGCTTTTGTCCGCGTTGACCAGATTTCTCGGGATGAAACTGCACGCCAAAAAAATTATCTTTACTAATCATACTGGCAAACCATTGGCCGCCATATTGATGACGATACAACGTATAACTGGCAACTGTATCCACATAATAGGAGTGCACAAAATAATATCCGTTATTCCAACCGATCTGGGGTACGGGTGCAGTGGTTTGAAAGCGTTTGACTTGTCCGGGAATAATTCCTAAACAGTGCGTGTTGTCTTCCTCCGAACTTTCCACCAACAACTGCATACCTAAACAGATGCCTAAAAAAGGTTGAGTGAGAGTGGGAATAATTTTATCTAAACCAGTGCGTTGCAGTTCAGCTAGCGCTGGAGCGGCTCTACCCTGACCAGGAAAAATGACTTGATCGGCAGTTCGAATTACTTGCGGATTATTAGTAACTATCGAATCATAACCCAAACGTTTTAACGCCGCGACCAGTGAAGCGACATTACCGGCTTTGTAATCAATAATTGCAATCATATTGGGATAGTTCGACACATTTACTTAGGGCTAACAATGAGGTTGTTTCTGTATACCGTTTAGGATCGAGCA
>CAYZUI010000155.1:0-6133 GCA_964481945.1 uncultured Gammaproteobacteria bacterium | reverse complement strand
ACCCCCGCACCACATACCCCTGCCGCCACTTTACCATTACCTGCTCGCCGTGATACGTCGCGCCCACCGCCAGTACTACTAATGAGCGTAATCAATTTTTGATTGGGTGTCATTCTACGCCAATAGTTGTACAACAAACCTAAACTGACCGGCTCATAAGCATAATCCACAATCACCGTGAAGGGTTGGCCGGCGTCGATTTTTTCCATGCGCCCAGGAATTTGCGGTACCTTGGCTAAAGTGGCTTGCATGGTGGGATAATCTACACCCTGGGTGAGTCCCACACCAATAGCGGAAGCAATGTTATCGATACTCCAGGAACCTAACAACGATGTAGATATTTGGTAACCATTGACCACAAAATCCAGTCCATCTTTTTTCTCAACGATATTCGTGAATTGCAGATTGGCAGTTGGCGAAGCTTGTTGCGACCAAATAATTTTGGTGGGCACCGCTGCCGCTGCCGCAAATTCTGCCAGATGTTCCGAATCGCCATTCAACACGACGGCTTTTTGAATAGCGGTCTGATTGATCTGTTTCACCGGTAGTCGAGAGAGGTGCTGAAATAAACTAAGCTTGGCTTGTTTGTACGCCGCAAAGCTGCCGTGAGAATCTAAATGTTCTGGAAAGAGATTGGTCCACACGCAGACATCATAGTGAATACCTAAATGCCGCCACTGTTTAATACCTTCCGATGATGTTTCTATGATGGCATACTGGCAACCAGCCTGCACCATGTCAGCCAACAACTTCTGCAATTGGGTCCGGCCAACCATGGTCATCTTCGTATCATTCAACCACTCTTTTTGGCCAATGCGAAAATTCGCTGTCGTGGCCATACCCACGGTATACCCAGCCGCTGTCAGGATGTGCCAAATCAAATTACAGGTACTAGATTTACCTTTCGTACCCGTTACTCCAATCACAATCAATTTGCTGGAAGGATGTTGATACTTACGCGTCGCCAATTGCGCTAATATTTTATGATAATAGCTTAATAACCAAACTGGCGTAAAACGTTTAATAAATGCTTTCATACATTATAATTACGCAGGGTTTGCATTGCCCACACTAACAGGTGTGCCAAGGTGATAGAAAAAACCAATAACCATTCCACCCAAATGAGTAAGCCAATGCGACTGACCTGTTTCTTTCTTAACCAATCGGTGAAAATTTGAAAAACGAATGATACTGCGGTCAAAGCGGCTAACATACCGAGCAACGATAGCCACAGTTTATCCAGAAACCAGGCCACGGCAATTAAGGCACTGGCCAACAACAACCACCAAGTTGCTCGATGCGCCTTATGCCAAACATCCGGAGCCCGACGATGAATAATAAACAACGTCACCCATAAAATGCCCACGGCCACATAGCCTAACAAAATCACGTTCATACACTGATCATTCTGCCGCCGGTCAACGTACTGACATTGCCTAAATCGTCAATGGCCCGCAGTTTATAAAAATACGTCGTTCCCGGCACTGCGGTGGTATCTCTATATTGCTGCTGCGTAATTACACCAGATATGGATTGGTATTTTCCTGTTCGACTGGTAGCGCGATATACCTTATATCCCACCACGTACTCACCTTTTGGTGCATACCACCGTAACCCACCGGCCTTATGCCAGATTGGCCGCTGTACTTTGCGATCCACGATATAAACAAACTGACTTAAATCAGATGCATTACCATCTACATCAACTGCTTTAATCCGTAAACGAAAAACCCTTTCATTCCCTTTGAGATTTGTTGCCGGGCGATATGATCGCTTGGTTTGAAAGGTACCATGCGTCAGTGGATTTTTCTTCGCCTGACCAAAATACACATAATATCCCGCCAAGCTAGCTAGGCTATTCGGTTTGTGCCATTGAAAATACGGTCGCTTGGCATTACCCCGTTCTGTCGACAAAATGGTTTTGTTTTTGCGTGACGATCGAAAACCGGTGATAGATACTTCATTGGGTCCACCAAAGTTTTTTACCTCAGCTACTGCTTGAGCGGCATTGACTCGGCCAGAACCCAATTCCGGTAAACCAATGGTATCCGTGCTGCTCACAATTAAAGCCAATAAATCGCCATTCGTTAAGGTATCATCCACCGCCAACATCAGTGCCGCAATCCCACTGACGACCGGTGTGGCCATGGATGTGCCAGACAGATAACCATAGGCTGAAGTAAAGCCGTTGGCTGGATCATCCGTATAATAGGTACTCAAAATACTTTGCCCGGGAGCGGCTACATCCACACAGCCGGCGCCATAATTGGTAAACCAAGCCATACCATCGTCTCCATCTACGGCACTGACACCAAGGACATCTTCGTAACACACCGGATACGATGGATAGTCATCAATGTTTAATGAATCATTACCGGCGGCAGCCACCACCAACCCACCATTAGCAACGACTTCGGCAATCCCAGCGGCTTCGGTCTGACTATTACTGTATCCCCCAAAACTCATGTTGAAAACGTCGGCCCCCAAACTCGTCGCATATTCCATGGCCTCAACGATCACTGCGATCGTACTGTTGCCATCGTCATCAAACACTTTGATTGGTAGAATGGTCACTTCCCAATTTATGCCGGTGACACCTTCAACATTGTTGCCAGTAGCTCCGATGGTACCAGCCACATGTGTACCATGCAGTACAACTGTCTCATCAAAAACGGCACTGTCTGGTATTGGCGAAACATTATTATCGTTATCAATAAAATCCCAACCATTCACATCGTCAATATAGCCATTATTATCATCATCTATCCCGTTGTTGGCCACTTCACCTGGATTCACCCAGATATTGCCTGCCAAATCTGGATGGTCAATATCTACGCCGGTATCCAATACCGCCACCAACACGTTACGACTGCCGGTGGTTTCATTCCAAGCCGTCGCCGCATCAATATCCGCATCGTTACTTTGTTCTAAATGGGTCAGTAGCCCGGATGTATAATAGGTATCATCAGGTACTAAGGAAATAAACCGCCGATAGTTTGGTTCTACATATTCCACTCGTGGGTCAGCCGCCAACACATCCACTGCTGTGGCCACATCGTCCACTTGTACCACAGCCACATCAGCCGCCCCGCCTGGCAGATTGGCCCATTTCACTAAGACTTCATTCGGCACATACTCCAATTCTTGCTCCACTGTTTGAGCCGCAACTGGTGTAACCACAACCAGAGCAAAGATGAAGACAAAAAAAAGGCGCAGCATAATCAAAACATTATACCAAATTTTTTGACATTTAGCAAGTACGCCGCTATACTTTTTTAATGAAGCGCATTTGTTTACTCCATACTGGGGGCACCATCAGCATGGTTAAAAACGAAGCTGGTGTGCTGCAACCTAGCACCACTGGCGAGCATGTCTTGGAGTACGTGCCCGTGATTCAAAAAATTGCCAAAATCGATAATATTTTTTTATTTCAGCTGGATAGCTCCGATGTGAATCCGCGCCATTGGCGCATTATAGCGGAAACAATCGGGAAACACTACCACGACTATGATGGGTTCGTGATATTACATGGCACGGATACCATGGCCTACACCGCGACGGCTTTATCGTTTATGCTGGGTAATTTGAGTAAGCCGGTTATTATTACTGGAGCACAATTGCCGATTTCGGAAATCGCTTCTGATGGAGTGAATAATTTGATCAATGCGGTACGCTTTGCCTGTCAAGATATTACAGAAGTGGCAATCATGTTTGGTAATCACCTGCTGCGCGGGAATAGAGCGACAAAAATTTCTCACTTTAGTTTAGATGGTTTTGTATCACCGAATTGTTTACCGTTATCCGTAGTGGGCACAGAACTACGTCTAGCGGATCACTGTATTGTGCGACGTAGTAAAGAATTGCAAGTGTTATCTCATTTAGTGACCGATGTGGCAGTAATTAAAGTTTTTCCGGGTATCACCAACCAATTCATTTTAGGTATGATCCCAACGCGGACACGCGGTGTGATCTTGGAAGCCTATGGCACGGGTAATTTTCCGTTAGGTGACGAAGGTATTCAAGATGCCGTGGATACCATTATCAAACAAGGTATTGTTACTGTCATTGGGACACAATGCACCTACGGTAGTGTGGAGTACGAACAATATCAAGGCGGTTTTTTTGCCAAAGAACATGGCGCGTTGACGGCTCAAGATATGACTAGCGAATCAGCCTTGATTAAATTAATGTGGTGTTTGGGACAAAGCAGTGATTTTGATGAGATCCAAAAGCAGTATCAAAGTAATTTAGTGGGTGAACTAACGGAACGGGAACAAGACCATGGCTGATTTTGATTTCAAAAAAATTCAATCCTACACCTTCTTCGGTGTATTGGTTGGTATTACGCTATTGTTCTTTTGGATGGTTCGCCCGTATGTCTATCCAGTATTTTGGGCAGCGGTGTTAGCGGCATTGTTTTATCCCCTTTATCAACGAATTGCTCGTGGTGTGAAAAATACTGGCATCGTGGCCGGATTAACCGAAGTGATTATCTTATTGATTCTTTTTATTCCGTTAGCGGGTATCATTTCCTTGATTGCTCAACAAGCCGTTTCTGTGTATCAAACGTTTGGGAACAAAGAAACGTTTGTGTCATTGAATGAATATGTGCAAGCTACCTTATCGCATCCCCTGATTGCTCGTTACACGGGTGATATTGATCTGACGGAACAATTATCCAGTTTCGGAACGGCTGCTTCAAAATTATTATACTCGTGGTTAAGTGCTTGGGGGCAAAATACGGCTCGGTGGGTGATTCAATTTTTCATCATGCTGTATACCCTGTATTTCTTTTTGAAAGATGGACCACGTTTCTTAAAAAAACTGATGCACTTGTTACCGTTAGGTGATGTGCATGAAGAACAGTTGTATCATCGGTTTGTCTCCACCACGCGAGCCACGCTGAAAGGCACTGTCTTGATCGGTGCCATTCAAGGTACCATTGGCGGACTGGCCTTGGTGATCACCGGTGTGCCGGCCGCCGTGTTCTGGGGAGTGATTATGGTGGTGTTATCGATTATTCCTGGTGTTGGTGCTGCCATCGTGTTGCTTCCGACTATTGTTGTGCAAGTGCTGCTCGGACAATGGTGGCAGGCGGTAGTGACTCTGATTGCGCTGATTATCGCTAGTGTCATTGATAACGTTTTACGCGGTCCATTGGTGGGCAAAGATACCCAGATGCATCCGTTGTTTATTTTCTTTGCCACCTTAGGTGGATTATTAGCCTTTGGTATTTCTGGTGTAGTGATTGGCCCGGTGATTACGGCGTTCTTACTAAGTATCTGGCAAATTTATGAAGAGAAGTATCGGAAGGATTTGGAAACATCCGGTTAACTGGCTGCTTGCTGGAGTCATCAGTGGTAGCGTTTTTGTTGGAACACCAGTTTATGCTATTACTACTACGGAAACTATTCTTGGTTCCATCCCGATATCACGAACTAAGTTCATGTCGCTGAATGAATCTGTCCTGACTACACAAGGTGACGTGTTAGTAACTTATCGCCACGGCAGTCATTGGCGAGTATTCAGTTATGATGCACAAACTGGTCAGGTTGATCGCTTGGTATTAGCTCAAGAAAAAAAATTACGCTTTGATTTTATCACCTTAGAAGATACCGCTGATGGACATGCCTTCCTTGGTTATAAATATCGATCTGATCCGGTGTTGCATTATAATGTGTGGAATGGATCAAGCTGGGATTATGCCACAACGCAATATCAAACATTTACTTGCGGAGATTTAGCTGATTTTACCATTGCCGCTACTACTGATAGTGTGGTGATGAATTATAGTGCTTTCAATTGTGCAGGTGACTTCTATCAATCATTCAGAGAATATGATCTCCTTACTCAACAATGGACGGAGTTTCCATTGGATAACGTTGATAACGATGTAGTTTTAGAGGTGATTGAGGACAACGACACTGTTTTGGTTGGTCAGTATCACAATGTTGGTAATAATCGCATCAACCAGCCACAATCGTTTTTGTATGTGTGGCGTGAGGGGAAAGATCGAGCATATATTGAACTAGCACCTGATACATATAACGGTAATGGAGTGCAGACTGTAAATTTTTCCAATTTTGTACAACGCAGTGATAATAATTTTATTGCCGTAGCTGACAATACGCAA
>CAYZUI010000154.1:0-3080 GCA_964481945.1 uncultured Gammaproteobacteria bacterium | reverse complement strand
AACTAATAGTTTATCATGCTGCAAAGCATAGGCAGCTTGTTCGACGAACAATCCGTACAGTGCCTGCAAATCCATATCCGTATATTTTGATTGTAGTCCAGCCAACACACTGTTATCAGCTAATTGAACAGCATACGGTACCAAAAAACGAGCTTGCCCAATAATTGCTTCAGCTTGCCTTCGTTCATAAGGGTTCAGTGACCGTACCATTGACCTATCTTCCTCCTCAAAACCAGGGAATACTGGATGGAGCGGCGGATTCTGTAAGTCAGGCACCGGTCCTAGATCGTGAACCGGAGTAGTGGCTGCAACGGGGTGATCCAAAACTACTGGAGGCTTACTCTCATCCACGCCACAGCTCATCACATGCATGAGCAGGGGGAGTATATATTTTTTCATATAGCTTAACTAAACAACTCTAACAGTGTCGGAACGAAGAACAACCACGACGCAGCATTATTTACTCTCGGTTGTCCATTTATACCCAGACGACCAGGCCGAAAAGGTCTTTTTGCCATTCTTGCGCATAACGGCGCGCACAATCACCCGGTAACTGGTATCGGCATCGAGACCAGTCAGGGTATAGCGCGTAGTAGCAATGCCGCGGAAGGTGTCTAACACTTTATCGTTGTTTGGGTTAATCAGTCTCACTTGGTAACTATTGGCAGTCTTAATCTTATCCCAGGCCATAGTAATGCGATTGGATGTACTTGAATTTTTGACTGGATGTAGATCCGTGACAGCACGTTTGGAAAAAGTATATTGTTCGGTGGCCGTTTCATCGACGACACCGCTAGCGGTAGCCGTTACGGAGAATTCATCACTGTTATACATGGCGGCAGAGATATTAATGGTGTCGCCGTAGGCAAAGTCGGCGTAACTAAACAATTCAGAAATGTTTTGGCTGACCTCAAAAGCGGTGTTATCTTTTTCTACAGTTGGGCTTTCACAACCTTCGCCAGTTTCTTGATTGCAATCACTGGAACCTTCACTCAATTCAATTTGGACTAATTGTTCATCAACATTAGCGTCAAACAAGGCATCGTCAAACGTCGCAGCCGTATCAGATTCTTGATACAAGTACAGCTTGGGTACCTGATTAGCCGGATCACTTTGATCATTGCCGTTTAGTTCGGTACCAGCATCAATTTCTAAATTAGCTGCCATGTAGATGATGGCACCACTGCCATCGGCCGCTTGCATTTTCCAGACCATCCAATAATGATAATCCGCCGGCAGCGTAAAATTGGTCATATCTGGCCATTCGCCGTAACTGGCATAGAACGAAGTATAGTTATCGTTGTCTCGATCATAAAAATTCATCATCGGTTCTTCGGTGCGCAACATCAACTGCATAATATCGGTATTGCACATCTTCATCTCCTGGATGTTGGCTTGTTGTTCCAGATTAGCAGAATATTGCCAATCGGCTGGTTCGGTGGTCGTCCACTCACCACTCGCGCTATCTAAATAATATGTGATACCGGTCACTGGTTCAGCGGTCTCAATCAGGTAGGGGATATTTTCCCAATCCGCAACATTGCCATCGGTAGTATCAATCCCAGAACAGTCTTGGGAACTGACCGTTAAGGCACTGGCTGGTTGAATAAAAAAAACAGCGCTTAACACCGCTGTGCTAATCGCCAAAAGATATTGATGCCTGATCATTGTCGTTTTGTTTAGTATTTAGCTTCTACACAGTATAGCACGCAATTGACAACCCGGTCTATAATAGCAAGGCCCCATCCTTAAGCAGGTGAGGTGTGGTCGGGTACACGTTGTAGCACAATAGAATTTGCCGCCGCACTGCGGTAGTAGCCGAACTGGTAGCGTTTTGCTAATGTCCGCACCATGGCATGAACGGCGCGATAGTGATAATCTCTACGATTTTTTGGACTGGTCGGCGTTTGTTCGATTCGTTCTTTTAATTGAGCTAGCCATTTTTTTCTGTATGTATACACCTGTTCCGTCGTCAATGACAGTGTGTCATGACTGCGCACGAGAGCAGCCAAGGTGCGGTCTGGCATGAGTAAACCAAAACAACGCATGAATGGTAAATATAAAAAAGACGCAATGTCATTCGGCGAAAATGAACTATTGTTCGTATGGGTATGGTGGTATCCAATCGGTTGGGCGCAGTACCGTCGTATCAACCTACCAAGTTTTTGATCAGATAATAACACATCTGCTTTATTCTTAAGCATATTCGGCTGTGCTAAGCCATAATCTAAGTAGGCTTTGTCAGTTGGAGTCATCACTTCAGTAGTGCTGCTTAGTAGCAGACGCGGTTGGAATGTCGCTTCAGATGCTTCACCTTGAGCAGCCTCTTTAGACAGGCGGATACCGTTCGAGCCAGGATCATAAATCATTTCTAGGCTGTATTCCCGAGCGGATACGTCATGATCATGAGCGATCCTTAACAGACGCTTCCCAATTGGTCCAAAATCAAGTGTGTGAGGCAATTCATGTATGCCGGCAATTCCAGCTTCACCCTCTTGCGCGGCAGCTATTATTTTTTCACGGAAGTGCTCGTAGGACCAGTGTTCAAGACGAGGTTCGCGTTCCGGCATAGTTACACAATAGGAGCTTCGAAGGTTTCTTCCTTGGCACCAACTTGATTAGTGTTTTCTTCGTCACTATATAATTGCGCCATCAGTTGATCAATTTCAGTCAACGATGTGCCATAGTTTTTTCGACTGTAATCAATAATGGCTTCGGAAAAATTTGGATCAGGGAACGGCGGCACATCTGTGGTGACAGCGGAAAACGGTTGAGTAGTTTGACCTTGCACACTCATTTTAATCAACATTTCGCGCACACCGAGGTTAATAAAATCCTCCGTACCGAAAATAGGGGTAAATTCATTAGCTAAATAGGTACCATCATCGGCCCCTACGCGCATGGCGATAATGGAACCAATATTACCGAACACCGTACCTTTAATCCGATCAGGCACTTGAGCTAAATACTGGTGCGAAATCGTGAGCAGCAAACGATACTTCCGTGACTCCGATAAAATGTTCTCGAAGGTCTCGGTGGCAAAGTTTTGAAATTCATCAATGTACAGGTAAAATTCTTTG
>CAYZUI010000153.1:0-2449 GCA_964481945.1 uncultured Gammaproteobacteria bacterium | reverse complement strand
TGGTCCGCCAGCCGCCATGTCCGGTGGCTATATTGCTACGACTGTCCAGGAATTCCAAATGGTTCCTCCAAGCGGACCGGGAGACGCTCAATTTGGCGTGATTCTAAGTGGGCCAAGTGGCACCAGTGGTTTTTTCAAGATGAAGTTTCCGGCCGGCATGTTGGAGTTAATGAGTACGATGTCCGGTAAGACGATTGATGCCTCAAATTTAGCGGTGTTTGTGGATAATGATCAGGCCAGCACTACTGTTACCGCCACCGAGGATGGTGGCGTCTTAATGGATATTCAGGTCACCTTTGCCGAAGGCAGTACCGATACTCTAGCTCTCTCACCGCTGGCCGCCAATGTGAGTAAGGAAATTGTGGCTAAAGAACAGCTACCCTTAAGTTCCGCTTTCTTGAGTTCTTCTGTCAAACAAACTGAACGGGCTAGCCTGTATGGTTGGAAAAAATCTAGTTATGCCAATAAATCGGTAAAGATTTATCGCAAAAAAGCTGGCACGAAAAAGTTCGCGCTCGTTGATACCGTCATGACGGATGATGACGGTTACTACGAATACAACTTTAAAGCCAAAAAATTGCAGCTCAAAAACGGTTCGTATGTCTTTAAGGCGGTCAGCGGCGGTGTCACCAGCCCCAAGCAAACTCTGGTGGTGACCAAGTAACGGATGCGGCTGCCCAATCGAAAGCCTGGAAAATATACCTTTCCCCAATTTGATCCACACATCACTGCCGCAAAATTGCAGGAGTTGCAGCAGGCGTTGGTGAGTGCTCAAAAAAAATTACCCCACGCCATTAGGGAAGTCCAGCAATATGCGGAAAACGGTGACTTTTCTGAAAATGCAGAATACCAAGTGGCTAAGGGGCGACTACGGGGTTTGAATAAAAACGTAGCAGAACTACAGTACCAGATTAATCATGCGATCATCATCGCGTCACCAATCGGCACACACACTGTACAAGTTGGCCACCACGTGACTGTTGAATTTAAGGGTGAGACAAAAACATTTACCATTCTAGGTTCAGTGGAAGCAAATCCGGCAGCCGGTATTATTTCGTATCATTCTCCCGTTGGCGCTGCCTTATTGGGTCACAAAGTTGGTGATATTGTCATGATAACGACAGGAAATGGTGATATAGCCTACACTATCATTGACATATTTTGCCAGGTATGATAGCCTTTTTCCTGTACATGTAGCTTTCAACCAGAAGCCTAGTCGAACTTCGATGAAGCCTCACATTACGCATAACTCACAATAACATCAAGTCAATTCTATGACAGGATCAATCAAAACTCTCACCGATCGAGGTTTTGGATTCATCGCCGCCGAAGGCTTGGAAAAGGAAATCTTTTTCCATTCGTCTTCGTTGGTCGGTCTATCCTTCGATCAGTTGAAAGTTGGAGATACCGTATCGTTCGATACCGAAGACTCCGACAAAGGCCCTCGCGCCGTCAACGTCCAAAAGGCGTAATAGCCTAGATCAATCTGATCGCAAAAACCCCCCGCCACTGGCGGGGGGGTTTTTGTAACCCTACTACTGTTTAGCTATGTGATATATTGTGAGTTATTGTGAGATAAATGTTAATCACATCTATCTGTAGAGCTTTATTGATCCGATGCGCCTGCCTACCGCCTATCTCGGGATGACCTGTTTCCGGGGAGAGTGGATTCAACGTGCTCTCTTTTATCAAAGTGGATGTGATACCCCTCACTCAAGGCTGTACGGGAAACCAATTCAGACGTCGCTTGGGCATCAGCAGTATAGATATGGATTTCTTGAACTGATATTTTGGCTCGAATCAATAAGCGAACATAGTCAGGAGCGATGGAAATTTTTACGCTCGCGGAATAGTTTTTGAGCGTATCCAAACCGCTTTTGATAAAACCAGGCGTGACCCGCCGCACTACCTCTTGTTGCACCACTTGTTTAATAATCGGCACGGCCGCTTCAATAAAGGTAGTGTGAGTGCTGCTAATTTTACCGCTCTTTACGTGATCTTTTGCCATAAACAATTATGATTTGAGCCGATGCGCAGATTTGTCCGCCAGGGGCGGATCCGCCTTTGGCGGAAACTGCGGACCTACTCCTTACCATATAACCGAGTAGTATGGAAAGGAGTACTTTAGTATATTAGATATTGAACAAAGTGCTTCTTTTCAAAGATTCCTGTAATACATTCAAACGGGTAGTTCCACAGGTTTCTAATAAGTTTTTGATGATCGTGACGTTCAAAAACGTCTGAGCTGAGTGTAGCGGAGCACCAAACTTAAATCAATACTGGATTAAAGTTGGATTGACATGGTGCTCATTTGTATTACAATGGTTGCGCTGCGTCACCGATGTCCGTAGCTAAGTTACTACTGTTCATATTCATCACTAGTGGTAGCCTGACGCTCAATATGAGAGCCGAAGCTAACATTAACTTAATGAATATGCAGCACAGTTAT
>CAYZUI010000152.1:0-7239 GCA_964481945.1 uncultured Gammaproteobacteria bacterium | reverse complement strand
GCACCGTCCACCATATCCTTGGCTTCTTTCAAGCCGAGGCCGGTGATTTCGCGGACGACTTTAATCACGGCGATTTTGTTGGCACCAACTTCGGTCAATTCCACATTGAACGAATCTTTTTCCTCTGCCGCTGCAGCGCCCGCTCCAGCTGCGCCCGGCATGGCCATCATGGCCATCGGGGCAGCAGCCGATACACCAAATTTCTTCTCGAAAACTTTCACTAACTCAGCTAAATCGAGTACGGACATTTTTTCAATCTGCTCAACGAGCGTTTTGAACTTGTCCGGCACTTCGACTGTTTCATTTTTTACTTCTTCTGGCATAAGATTGATGAATTTTTTGATAAATTAGGCTTTCTGCGCTTTGATGGCAGCGAGGACATTGACCAAACCACGGAGGTTTCCGGCCAGCACATTGACCAAACCGCTGATCGGCGCTTGCAGTGAGCCGGCCAATGTACCCAGCAATTCTCGTTTGCTTGGTACGGTGGAGAGTTGCTCAACTTCAGCCGCCGTCATGAAGCGATGTTCCAAGAGGCCTCCTTGAAATTTCACCAATTCATGTTTCTTCTTGAAGCTGGCTAAGGTTTTAGCCGGAGTGACTTCATCGTCACCGACGGCAACCGCTACGGCACCAGACAGCGTGGAATCATCATAGGTAATTCCCTGCTCCGTCATAGCTAGACGTAGTAAATTGCGTTTGGCTACCACGATAGCGCTGTTGTCTTTGCGTAATTCGTTACGCAAAGCTTCAAGTTCAGACACCTTCAGGCCGGTATAGGAGAAAAACACTACTCCTGGCCGACCTAAGGCTTGGTTCAATGCCTCAAGTTGCTGTGCTTTTTGTGCACGACTTTTTGGCATATCGTTAAATTAAAAATGATCTGTTTATCCACAGACCATAACACACCCGTTGGGTTGTTCCTGCATAGGACTTACCGATCGAGCCTATGGTCTCTGGATATAGACAGGATGCTACAGGACCGGTGATTTTTAGTCAACTGTGGATAACCGTACCGGCGTTATCAAACAGCGCCATACCACGGACTAACTTCACAGTCACATGGTATTCCTTGGCTAATTGTGCGGCGATCGGATCAAACGGAGCATTCAAACCCGGCTGCCAATCCTTTCCGATAATGTCTAATAATTGATCCCAAGTAATATCCAACGGCAACGGTTGTGCATCCGGGTACTGTTTTGGATCTTTGTCGTAGACTCGATCAACGTTGGACAGATTATACACGGTCTTAACCCCGTTCTCGATGGCTAAGGCGACGGCATCGTAATCCGTTGAGCGGCCTGGCACCCACCCAGCACCAAATACTAAACTTGGCTGCTTGGGTAACTGGACGTGCGGGTCAATAATCAATGAGCCAGTCACACCACACAGTTCTTGCATCACGTTAGCATTGACGCGCGTAGCCTCGATTCCAATTTGATCTAGCTGTTCATCAGTGAAATCCGCAGACTGCTGTTTGGCTTGCTCAATGGCTTGGCGAGCTCGATATCCGCCCCCCACAATGACTGCCACCACATTGGTTTTTGCTAATTCCAATAACCAATCCGCATACTGCTGACGTACGGCTGCATTATCTGTGGCGGTAGACACAATAGATCCGCCGAGAGAAATAATAATCGTCTTCATGGGTAGTATTGATTCTTGTAGGTCAAATGTTCTTCGTAGGTAGTCGAGTATTTCATTTCGCCATCCGGTGTGGTCAGGAAATACCAGTAGTCTGTTTCGGCCGGATAGATCACCGCATACAGGGCATCAAACCCTGGATTGCAGATAGCCGTGGGCGGCAACCCAACATTCCGATAGGTATTATAGGCCGATTCGATAAATAAATCTTCCGTGGATGGCGTGGTATCATTTTTTTTGGTCACATAATTAATTGTGGCATCAGATTCTAATCGTTTGCCGTTATCCAGCCGTCGCCAAAAAATATCCGCCACCACCTGCTTATCGGATAACGTCTGAGCCTCCTTCTCCACAATACTGGCTAAGATCACTGCCTGGGCTAGCGTTCTCCCCTGTTCCTCTAGGTGCACACGCATCTCCGGAGTGAATTTCTGATCAAAGGTGTTGCGCTGTCGTTCGATCACATCTGCTGCCGTCGCATCCACAAAAAAACGATAAGTATCGGGAAATAGATAGCCCTCAAATGGTTCAGCGGCAGTTACGTAGTCTTCGGTCGAGAATGGTAAGGCTTGACTAAGTATCTCCCCCATCTGCTGGGCAGTCCAGCCCTCCAGGAGAGTGATGGCAATTTCGTTTTGCAAAGATTGCCGCTTCGTCACAATGGCTAACACTTGCGGAATTGAGAGCGAGCCAGAAAACGTGTACGTTCCGGAACGCAGTTGCGTGCGTTGCCCAGTCAACACGGCATGAATGACAAAAACGAAACCAGAGCGAACTAGACCAGCTTGTTTCAAGGTCGTACTGGTGCCTTCGGTACCGGCCCCCTCCTCAATAGTCACCGTCACCGGTTGTGGGAGTGTGACGGGACGATACACCAACAGGAGGTACCAAATAAAAGCCGCGGCGACACCAAGCAACAAAACCGTGCCGACATAGCCCACCCACTTCATAGTAAATCGCTGCGCTTACGTCGTTTTAATTCCGCAATAACCTCCTTCACTTTCTGGCTGGAAAATTTATCACACACTAATAAACCATCCGGCGTATCCACGATGATTAAGTTGGTGGTGTTGATGGTGGCAATGAACCGATTCGTTTCAGAAAACACCAAGGTGTTCTTACTGCCAATATCCAAATGATCTCCTTTACTATAATTATCCGCCTCCGTACTAACGAGCTCATCTTTCAAACGCGCCCAATCGCCAATATCGTTCCAACCAAACTTACCCGGAATTGCCAAAATTTTTTCAGCCCGTTCAATAATCGCATAATCGACGGCCACTTTTTCCAGACGCGGATATAACTCATTCAATCGCTCCGGCTGCCGTTGAACATCCAATAAGGTGCGGTACATTTCCGGCATGTGTTGTTCATACAATTTCAACAACGTGTCGGCTCGCCAGACAAACATATTAGCATTCCATAAATAGTTGCCCGTTTGCAGGAAAGTACGCGCGGTTTGTTCATCTGGCTTCTCTTTAAACGACGCTACCTGAAACACTTCTGGTTGCTGCTGGGCAGCCAACTCAATATAGCCATAGCCAATATCCGGGTGACTAGGTTGAATGCCGATACAGACAATATGATCAGGTTGCTGCGTGACCGTGGCTTCAGCCAGCCGGAGTACCCGCTGGAACTCGGCCGTATCACGAATGATATGATCTGACCCTAAACTGGCAATGATCGCCTGCGGATCACGCTGCGCCACCTTGATCGTCTCTAACCCAACGGCAGCAGCGGTATCACGTAAATCCGGTTCGACAATAATGTTATGTTCCAAAATCGCCCCCAACTCTGCCCGAACCACGGCTTCGGTTTGTTGATTGCACGATACCATGATATGTTCTGGCGGCACGATATCTAACACCCGATCAATGGCTTCCTGCAACATGGTTTTCTGGCTGGTCAAGGCGTGAAATTGCTTTGGTTTGGCATTACGCGAAATTGGCCACAAGCGCGTACCCACCCCACCAGCTCGAATGACAACATACATATTCGATCAGTTTAAAGTAAAAGCATCAGGCTGACAACCAGGGCTAAACCCAGGCGGTACCAGGCAAATGGTTTGAGCGAATTGCGTCGCAAAAAAACCAGGAGATAACGAATGACGATGACTCCAATCATGGCCGAAACAATGATCCCTACACCCATCACCAGGTAATCATGCCGCGTGAGCTTCTCCTCCATCATAGCCAGACCTTGCTGACCAATGACGGCAAATAACAATGGGATGGTCATGATAAAAGAAAACCGAGCGGCGGCTGCTCGATTCAAACCCAATCCCATGCCGGCAGACATGGTAATACCGGAACGAGAGGTGCCAGGAATCAGTGATAAGACTTGGGCGCAGCCGATGAGGAAAGCGTGTTTCCAGCTGATGGTTTCCAGCGTCAGGTGCGGCCGATAATATTTTTCGACCACAAAAAAGACACCAGCGACGGTTGCCAACATCACCACCACGATCCAGGGTGACCGTAAATAATAATCAATGATATCCTCGAACACCAACCCGACTAGCCCGGCTGGCAGGGTGCTGACAAAAATAATTAGTAAAAACTTTCGTCCACGCCGAAAGTACTGTATAATATCCTTGGCAAAATACACGATGATGGCGCACAATGTGCCCGCATGCAGTGCCACATCAAACGCCAAATCTGAACCCACTTGAAAATTTAACGCCTCATGCAACAGAATGAGGTGTCCAGATGACGAGATGGGTAAAAATTCAGTGATCCCTTGGACAACACCCAATAGACTCGCGTAAAAATATTCCATGTTCCAAACCTATCAATTACTATTTATTCCACTGGCTAGCTTGATTATAACACAAGCTATTAAAGTAGTGGTTGATTTTATCCACCATCGCCCCACGTCAATGAATTCGTACGGCGGGATGCCATCGTCACATTCGGCCCTGTTCGCTTCCCTGGCCGCCATGGCTGGATTGGTGTATGGTCTGCCCTCGTTTGAATTTACCGTTGCTGTCATCTTATACTTGGTCATTGTGCGCGATGCCGCCGGTATTCGCCAACACTTGGGACGACATGGGCAAATGCTGAAAGATTTGTTAATCGAACACCAGAAGGATCATCAACACGCTATTCCCCACGAAAAAATCGTCACTCGGCTGGGCCACACGCCTCTCCAGATTGTGGTCGGCACCATCACCGGTTTGATCATTACCGGATTGTTGTATTGGGGAATAATTAACCCACACACGTGAAGTGTGGGGTTAATATCTTTTCTGAAATGGTTTCGGTAATATTCGACCAATGACCATAATGCCACCTTCCCGCTGGCTGACTTGTTCCAGTGACCGATACTCGGTGAAGGGATGACTAGGATGCACATCTAGCACTACATCTGCACCGTCGACTCGGGTAAAAATCGCTATCTGGCCAGAGGCAAAAAATAGGACATCAAATTCTTGACGCGGCGCATTAGCCGGTAACACCCGTTCCGTGTGCTTGATCCAATTCAACAAATTACTAGATTGCATAAATTCGTTATCGGTTGGTGTGTAGGTATAGCCAGCGGGTTGGGCCGCATAATCGTAGGTCATCTCGGCCTCAAGAAATATTCCCACATTGGCGAAGACCCGCTGCAGGAGGGCCACATCATTCACCAGACCAAGCCGTAGAGGTACTTCAATCGCGTGACCGAAACTATAATCAAACAAGGCGCCTGCGGTCGAAAATAATTCCAGATACATTTCCAAACTATTATCTGTTCCGTTGTTATCAATATCGGTATCAATGATATTGCGTAAGCCGTCACCATCCAGATCGCGATCATAGACATTCATTAAGCCGTCGCCGTCTTGATCACGATAATACATGGCTCCAGCCGGCTTATAACTGTGCCGATTCAACCAAATGAAGGCACTGCCGATGATCAGCCCACTGATCAATCCAATGAGCAGCCAACGCCGCCTCTGACGCACTGCCGTACCAATGGCCAACCAAATAATGACCAGTTCAGCCAGTAAATTCATGGTTTGACTATACGACCAGGTTGGTACACCCACCATGTGATCAGATAATGGATTCCAAATTGCGACAAAGCCAGTCAGCATGTCCACCAACACATGGCTGATACTGCCCAGAGCAAACAAGGTGACTGGCCAACGCAGTGGTTTTATCCACCAAGCCAATAAGATCACCAGCAGATAGGGCAGCAAACTATGCGTTAGGTATTGATGGTGGGAGACAGAGGAATCAACCAGATAATAATAAAACAAATCGACGTCGGGAAAAACACCGCCGGCGGCAGCTAACCACAACTGCCAACGCGGAAACTGAAACCGTTTGGACAACAGATAACCGATAGAATAGCCCAATGGGCCGTGTGCCAAAAACATCAATTGACATCATCTCAAAAAATCAGTACTGTGGCAACATGCGTGTAGTGGTCAAGCTTGGTTCGAATGTATTATTACAGGGCACCAAACAAGTGCAACAGGATTGGCTGAATACCTTAGCCGAACGCTTGGCCGCTCTGAAGCAATCTGGCCACGAGTTGATTATCGTCTGTTCCGGCGCAGCCTCGGAAGGAAAAAATCATGTCCAACTGACACCGGAAGAAAAAAGTAAATACACCGTGACCGCCCGCCGACAATTATACGCTGCCGTCGGCCAACCCTATTTGATGGCTGGTTTAGTCACCGCTTTTAATCGGGTCGAACTGACCATCGCCCAAGCTCTGTTAACGCGCAACACCTTTTCTGAATTGAATCGTTATTACAACGCCACCGCTGTTTTTAAACACATGTTAGAGGAAGGGATCGTGCCGATTATCAACGGCAATGATGTCATCACCACTCTCGAGCTGTCCTCTGGTGGTAATGATGGTTTGGCTGCAGTGATTGCTATTGCCCTCGACGCCGACCGTTTAGTGCTAATGACCAACACCGATGGGGTGTTTGATAAGAACCCGTTCACAGAATCAGACGCCAAAAAATTTCATACAGTGAAGGAACCAGATGTGTTGTTACGCATCATCAATAGTCAAACCTCGGAAGTGGGCATTGGTGGTATGTACGCCAAGGTGGAAGCCGCTCGCTTAGCCTGGTACGCCGGCATACCAACGGTGATTGCTAATGGGATGAATCCAACCACCTACGATTATATTACCGATGATACGCCTCCCGGCACATTCTTTACTCCCCCAGCGGTGCCCAGTCGATCGGAACAAGCCAAGATTCGTTGGTTTTTGTCGTCCAGAAACAATTTTGGTTCGGTCGTCGTCGATAGTGGAGCGGAAGAGGCCTTGAAACAACGTAAAAGTCTGCTGGGAGTTGGAGTGAAAGAAATCAAGGGAGAATTTAAGGCTGGTGATATTGTCAGTATTGAAAACGCCGCTGGTCAAATTGTAGCCTGCGGCTTGGTGGCGTATGATGCTGACGTCGTCAAACAAACCCTGCAAACAAAACAGCCCCTCGCTAAGCCATTAGTCCATGCCAATAAACTCAAACTGCTCTATGTCTAAACCGATGGTCATTGTTGGTGCCGGAACGATGGGAAGTATGATTGCTGCTGCGTTACAGGCTAGTGGTGCCGCCGCTCAACTCACCATGCTGCGTCGGGAAACGTCTCG
>CAYZUI010000151.1:0-2237 GCA_964481945.1 uncultured Gammaproteobacteria bacterium | reverse complement strand
CCTTAACGATAACTGCTTCCAAAGTTGGCGGATAATCATCGTGGTGGTACAGAATCGGCGCGATGATGTTGTCCGGCAAACCAAATTTTTTCGCAATGTCTCGACCAATTTCTGGGTGAGTCCCTTGCACTTCATGATCCACCGATTTACCGATATCATGCAGCAAGCCACCTTTGCGGGCCACACTGACATCAGCGCCTAAATGTTCGGCCAGCATAGCAGCTAAAAAAGATACTTCAATGGAGTGGCGCAAGACACTTTGGCCATAGGAAGTGCGGTATTTTAATCGACCAAGAATCGAAACGAGTTTAGGCTCAAAGCCGGTCACGCCTACTTCGTACAGGGCATCTTCACCGGCTTTTTTTATGTCCAAGGCCAGGTCGCGCTTGGCTCGTTCAACGCAATCTTCAATTCTCGCCGGGTGAATGCGGCCATCTTCCATCAACATTTCTAAAGCGCGTTTAGCCAGGTGACGGCGAATGGGCGAAAAACCAGACACGACGATAGTTTCAGGAGTATCGTCGATAAGGATTTCAACTCCTGTTAACTCTTCGATCCGCTTAATGTTACGGCCTTCTTTACCGATAATCCGGCCCTTCATGTCATCATTAGTCAGGTGAACGGAGGTGGTGGTTGTTTCCGTGGCGTGGCTGGTGGAACAACGTTGAATAATTGTGGCCATTAATTCATTGGCTTTGCGTTCTAACTCTTCGCCGCCCTGTTCTTGCAGTTTACGTAGGCGAGATTGCAGAGCGTCCTGATGAGCTTCTTCGACTTGTCGTTCAAGCAGGTGCAAGGCATCTTCGCGGTTAAGGTTCGCCACCTTTTCTAGCCGAGTCAGTTGTTCTGTTTTAATCGACTGAATCTCCTCCTTGATGTGCTCAATGTCTTTGGCTTTATCTTGCAATTTTGTCTGCTTATTTTCCAACTCAAGCAGTTTGTCATCAAATAAACTTTCGCGTTTTTCTAAACGATGTTGTGCGGCCACCACATCCTGACGACGCTGGGCTTCATCTCGCTTGGCTTCTTCTAATACCTTGATGGCCTTATCCTTGGCCTCGAGTAACATGCTTTGCACTTTTGACTTTCCTTCCTGAATAACAGCCTCCGCTTTGGCTTCAGCTGAACTAGTGGTTTTGGCAGCTACTTGTTTGCGATACCAGTAACCAATAAAGGAACCGGCCGCAATTCCAACCACAAGCAGCACAGGCCCCAGCACAATGGCGAGTAAATCCATAAAGATTGAGTAATTAAAATACTACAGCGCAGGCAAACGTTGTGTTTTCCGAAGGGTGATCAGAAGTGATTTTTTGCCTAACATGAGTGTCGAATTAATCGTATCGGGAAATCAGTGTACAACAGCCCGACAGTGGCACCCTAGCACTTACTCAATCATCTTGTCAATTCCCTAATAAAAAAGCTAAAATACTAAATAGACATGTTTTTTCGCCCCGATCGCACAACACCAAAAGCAGAAGCACCGCCCACCGTTTTTAAGGTTGGTGATTATGTGATACCGCCCTTCCGTGAAGGAGTCGACAGTGCCACTATGGTGCTGTACGTTGGAGACAAGGTAGCACGTTTTACTCGGGATGCACCGGAAGGAGTGGTGCATGTGGCCACTGGCCCAGATACGATTGTATCTAAAGTGATGAGACCAGACGGAACGGTGACTGACCTGACTGATGCCGATACGGCCGGTAGCGCCGAAGCGGTCATTGGATCGCCAAGATATCTGGCATTTCAGCAAGACCTTAGTTTGCGGGAAGAGGTATTAGATACGTCAAAATATCCGCCGCCATATGCTGAAATCCAATACCCTTTAGACAGGGATCCAGAGTACGTGATGGTTGCGCCAATGTCTGAATTGAGGCCAGTATAAAGTTGCCAGAATTACCCGATCACCTTGTCAATGATACCGTATTTCTTGGCCTCTTCAGCAGTCAGAAACTTATCGCGGTCGGTATCTTGCTCGATCCGTTTGAGGTCTTGGTGAGTATGTTTGGCGAGAATTTTGTTCAAGCGATCACGGGTACGCAGAATATGTTCGGCCCGAATCTTAATATCTGAGGCTTGTCCCTCGGCCCCACCCATCGGTTGATGAATCATGACTTCAGCGTTAGGCAGGGCAAAGCGTTTGCCTTGGGCTCCGCCAGCCAGCAGTAGAGCAGCCATGGAGGCGGCCGTACCAATGACCACGGTGGAGACGTCACATTTCACATATTGCATCGTGTCAT
>CAYZUI010000150.1:0-5544 GCA_964481945.1 uncultured Gammaproteobacteria bacterium | reverse complement strand
CCTCATGGTGGTGGAGAAGGAAATCAACCGATTGGTTTGAAGCATCCGAAAACCCCGCAGGGTAAACCAGCCCTAGGCGTCAAAACCCGTCAACCGATGAAAGCATCCAACCGCTTTATTATTAAACGTCGACGAGGCTAATTGTATGGGACGCAGTCTAAAAAAAGGCGTATTTGTCCAGGACAGTCTGCTCAAGAAAGTGCAGAAAGTTGTGGCGAGCAAAAGTAAAGCCCCCATTAAAACTTGGTCGCGGGCTTCCACCATTATTCCCGATATGGTGGGGTTGCACTTCAATGTGCATAATGGGAAAAATTTTATCGATGTCCTGGTCAATGAGAATATGGTTGGTCATCGCTTGGGAGAATTTGCCCCAACTCGTAAATTCGTCAAGCATGGCGGCAAAATGCAAAAAGAACAAGAACAGGCCGCCGCCGCTGCTGAAAAATCTAAAGTCCAAGCCGTCACTGCTCCAGTGAAAAAATAATCTATTATGGAAGTCACTGCTCAACTCCGACAACTCCGCATCGCTCCTCGCAAAGTTCGCTTAGTCGTGAACCTTGTGCGTGGTATGACTGTGGTACAAGCTGAACGGCAGCTGCAATTCATGAATAAGGCATCGGCCTTACCGTTGCTTAAACTGTTACGGTCGGCGGTAGCCAATGCGGAACAACACAAACTGAACAAAGCCCAGTTGTCGATTAAATCGATCACGGTGGGAGATGGTCTTACCCTCAAACGTTGGCAACCCCGGGCCATGGGTCGAGCTACTCCGATTCGAAAACGATCATCTCATGTAAAAATAACGTTATGGGAAAAAAAGTAAATCCAAAAATTATCCGCTTAAACACCACGACAACACATTTGTCGAAGTGGTTTGCGCCCAAGAGAAACTTTGCCAAAATTCTGGAACAAGATGTCAAGGTGCGCAAATATATTCGTACCAAGTTACGTGATGGGGGAGTATCGCGTGTAGAAATTCGTCGCGCCAATGATCAGATGACCATTCATATTCGCACAGCCAAGCCGGGTGTCATTATTGGTCGCAGTGGTTCCGGCGTGGAAGAGTTAAAACGGCAAATTAAACGGCGCTTCTTTGGTTCGGAGAAGATGCACATTCATCTAGAAATTGAGGAAGTGCGCAACCCCGATGTCGATGCCGAGTTAATCATGCAAGGTATTGTCTTTCAATTGGAAAAACGTATTCCCTTTCGCCGGGCCATGAAACGGTCCATTGAACAAGTGATGCAGGGCGGTGCGAAGGGTGTGAAAATTATTGTGTCTGGCCGCTTAAATGGTGCCGAAATTGCTCGGGTAGAAACTTTGAACCAAGGTTCCGTACCAACCCATACGCTTCGTGCCGACATTGATTATTCCCGCGGTGTGGCTAAAACCATTTATGGAACAATTGGCGTAAAAGTATGGATTTATCGTGGCCAGGTGTTCGCCCATGAACTGCCGAAAGAAGTGGCTCAACCCAGAAAACCGAGCCGAGAACACGCTCCGGACAAAGGCAAGCGCGTGGCGGGAAAATCTAAACGGACGGTGGTGAAACATAAATAACGGCTATGATGACTCCACGAAAAATTAAGCATCGGAAATGGCATCGCGCTCAAGTACGCGGACAGGCTACTCAAAAAACCACTTTAAATTTTGGTGATTATGGTTTGAAAGCGCTCGAAGGTGCTTGGATTACGGCTCGACAAATTGAATCAGCGCGTCGGGCCATGACACGCTTTGTCCAGCGCGGTGGAAAAATCTGGATTCGGATTTTTCCCCACCGGCCCGTCACCTTAAAAGGCGGTGAAATCCGCATGGGTGGTGGCAAGGGAGCCGTTGATCATTTTATTGCTGAAGTCAAACCAGGTACGGTATTATTTGAAATTGGCGGTGTCTCGGAAACGGATTCCAAGGAAGCGTTACGCTTAGCCGCGCATAAGTTACCGATCAAGACGAAATTGTTAAAACACGTATGAAGATAAAAGAATTACGCGATAAATCCAAAGCGGAACTGCATAAGCTGTTGGCTGAACTGAAGGTTGAGTTGGCTGCCACGCGGATGAAAGTGATCAGCAACCAGGAAAAGCACGTCAACAAAGTGCAAGTATTACGCCGTGACATCGCTCGAGTGTTAACTGTATTAAACCAATTATGAATACCAAACGTCATTTTCAGGGTGAAGTTGTGTCGGCTGCCCAAACTAAAACTATTGTCGTGCGAGTCAATCGCGTGCGGTTTCATCCCATTTATAAAAAACGCTATACAGTGAGTCGGAAATTCCAAGTACATGATGAAAAACAACAGTATAAAGTAGGTGATGTGGTGGAATTTGTCGAGTGTCGTCCCATTAGCAAAAATAAAAAGTGGCGAGTAATGTATCAACCAACTGTATGATTCAACTTCGTTCCTATCTAGCTGTAGCCGATAATAGTGGCGCCAAAATAGTCAGTTGTATTATGGTGCATGGTGGTTACCAAAAACGCTATGGCCACATTGGCGATGTGATTACCGTCTCCATCAAAGAAGCTCAACCACATACCCAAATGAAGAAGGGGACAGTAGCTCACGCCGTGATTGTGCGTACCCGGAAAGAGTTACGGCGCAAAGATGGCAGTTATATCCGGTTCGATGATAATGCCTGCGTGATGATTGATAAAAAATCCAAAGAACCCATCGGCACGCGTATTTTTGGACCAATTCCACGTGAAATTAAACAGAAGGGATTTACTAAAATTTCCTCATTAGCACCAGAAGTTTTATGATCAAGATTAAAAAGGGAGACCTGGTTAAAGTCATGGCCGGAAAGGATTCCGGCAAAACTGGTAAAGTGATGCAGGTATTGCCGGCTGACCAACAAGTGGTCGTAGAAGGCTTGAATATTTTGAAAAAACATATTAAACCAACCAAACGTAATGAAAAAGGTCAACGCCTAGAATTTTCTGCTCCACTGGCGATTGCGAAAGTGCAGTTGGTTTGCCCAAAATGTAATAAGATCACCCGAGTGGGATTTAAAGTATTGGCCGATGGCAAAAAGCAACGCCTCTGCCGTAAATGTAAAGAAGTATTATGACACCTCGTTTGCAAGAGCGCTACAGTAAAGAAATTCAGCCCAAGCTGATGACCGAATTTGGTATAGCGAACCGTTTAGCTGCGCCGCATTTGTTGAAAATCACTCTGAACGTTGGCGTCGGGAAAGCCATGGGCGATAAAAAAATTATCGATGCGGTGACCACCACCCTTACTCGGATCTCGGGACAAAAACCAGTGGCGACCAAAGCCCGTAAATCCATTTCTAACTTTAAGTTACGTCAGGGAACAGTGGTCGGTTTGATGGTGACGCTGCGGGGTAAACGGATGTATGAATTTATGGATAAATTGATCAATGTCACTTTACCGCGGGTGCGTGATTTTCAAGGAATTAAACGTACGGCGGTTGATGCCCAGGGTAATTTGAATATTGGTTTTAAAGAACATCTGGTCTTTCCGGAAATAAAAAGCGATAGTATAGATGCTATGCACGGTTTGGAAGCAGCCTTTAGCACGACGGCCAAAAACCGCGAACAGGGCCTACGCCTCTTTGAATTATTTGGTATACCATTTAAGAAATAGAACTATGGCAAAAACCTCACAAGAAGTTTCCGCTCGCCGCAAGGCAAAATTTTCCACCCGCCAGGTGAATCGCTGCTGGCGCTGTGGCCGTCGCCATGGTTTTATGCGCGATTTTAATATGTGCCGAATTTGTTTCCGGGAATTAGCTGAACAAGGCGCGATCCCCGGTATTAAACGCGCCAGCTGGTAATTCAACTCATTAAGTAACACATTCCCATGACCGACCCAATTGCAGACATGCTCACTCGTATCCGGAACGCTCAAGCGGTACACAGGCCTACTGTAGTGGTTCCGTTTTCAAAATTGAAACAGAAACTGGCCCTGATTTTGCAGGAACAGAATTTTATTACCGGAGTCGATACTGTCACTACGGCCGGTCGACCCACTCTGCAGTTAACGTTACGCTATCTGCCCGATGGTCAATCCGCCATTCAGGCTTTACATCGAATCAGTAAACCCGGTCGGCGAGTGTATACACCCAAGAAACAATTACCGTATGTACAGAATAATTTTGGTATTGCCATCATCTCCACTTCACACGGTTTAATGACCAACAAAGCTGCCCGTAAGAAAAATTTGGGTGGAGAAGTAATTTGTGAAATCTACTAACGCCTATGTCACGTAAAGCCAACAAACCCATTCCCATCCCTGCCGGCGTAACCATCACCGTATCCGGTTTGAATATCGTGGTGAAAGGTCCAAAAGGGGAGCTGCAGTTTACTACTCATCCCGCAGTGACGACGACAGTCGAAACGGATGGTGTCCATATCAGTGTTCGTGATACCACCGAAAAGTTTCAACGAGCGGTGTGGGGTACCACTGGTGCTCTGGTACGCAACATGATCACAGGGGTGACTGCTAGCTTTAGTAAACAATTGGAAATTAATGGCGTCGGATATGGTTTCGAAATACAGGATAAGAAATTGCAAATCAAGGCTGGCTACTCGCACCCCGTGCACATGGATATTCCGGACGGCGTGAAAATTACGCAAGAAAAAAATCTGATTACCCTCACTTCCCATGACAAGCAATTAGTGGGGCAATTTGCCGCAGAAATTCGCAAGGTCCGTAAACCGGAACCGTATAAAGGGAAAGGGATTAAATACCGTGATGAAGTGATTATTCGTAAACAAGGTAAACAAGCCGCTGGCGCCTAACCAATACATCTATGAAGACAAAAGACACTCTCCGCAATCAAGCTCGCGCTCTCCGGCGTAAACGACGCGTCGGTGCAAAACTGTCTGGTACCGCCAGCCGACCTCGTTTGGTGGTGACTCGATCATTACAACACATCAGCTGTCAGTTGATTGATGATGCCGCCGGTCGGACACTAGTAAGCGTCTCTGACATCACCGTTAAAGCTAAGGGAAACAAGACTGAACGAGCCAAACAGGTTGGTACCGCTATCGCGCAAGCTGCTCAAACAAAAAAAATTACCACCGTGGTGTTTGATCGCTCGGGATATCTCTACCATGGTCGAGTGAAAGCGTTAGCGGAAGCTGCTCGCGCAGCTGGATTACAATTTTAACCTGCACACACATGCGTAAACAAGGAAGCAGACAAGGCAATAGACCACATCGACCAAAGGATGATTTTGAACAGTACACCGTGGATTTAGCGCGCGTCACTCGGGTGATGGCCGGTGGGAAACGGATGCGCTTTCGCGCCTGCGTCGTCGTGGGAAACAAAAAGGGTATGGTGGGGGTTGGCGTCGCCAAAGGTCAGGATGTCACGGCGGCTGTGCAAAAAGCAGCGGTCAAAGCGCGCAAACATTTAATCCATGTCCCGATTGTGAAAGAAACTATTCCACACCCGGTGGATGTCAAATATGCCAGTGCTCGCGTCTTATTAAAACCAGCCCAACGGGGTCGTGGTCTGATCGCCGGCGGTCCAGTGCGCGTGGTCTTAGAAGCGGCTGGGGTACCGAACATCGTCAGT
>CAYZUI010000149.1:0-3826 GCA_964481945.1 uncultured Gammaproteobacteria bacterium | reverse complement strand
TATCACACTCAACGGCAATGAATGTGCATGGGTAGGCTTCCTCTCCAGTTCGGACAGTCCTCGCCAGTCGAAACAGGCTGGCACCATCCATGCCAACATTACCGGTACGGCTTGCACGTTCGCTAGTCCGGGCTGGTCTGATCGCATGGCTGATCTGGTCGAAGAATGTGATGGCACATTAACGCGTGCTGATCTGGCGCTTGATTTCTTTGACGGCTATCCGGGCGGAATTGATGCGGTGCGTACCGCATACCGGGAAGGACTCTGCAATGTCGGTGGTCGCAAGCTGAAATTTAACCTCGTCGGTGATTGGGAAAATGGTCATGACAGGTCGGTCTACATTGGCTCTCGTGAGGCTGGAAAAATCACCAATGTTTATGAAAAAGGTGATCAGCTGTACGGCGAAAAAGCAAACTCTGATTGGGTGCGCTTTGAGTTGCGCTACGGTAACAAATTCCGTGTGCTGTCCTCGGAAATCCTGCGTCGCCCTGATGATTTTTTTGCAGGTGCATCGGACTGGCACGAATCCGTAATGCTACAGGCTTCGGCCATTTCATCGGCTGAAAAAGTACCTTGCCTGCCGCGTCTGCAAATTGAGTCCTGTACGGCTGAGGTTTCTCGAAACCTTCGCTGGCTCAAAAACACGGCGGCATCCTCGCTCAAGGCGGCTATCGAATTCTTGGATCATGACGAATTGCTCCAGTTGATTGGCAATGCTGTTCTTCCGGGTCGCCTGCGCAAATTCTCCAAATCGCAAATTGCCGATTGTTTCTCTCCGGCTGTCAAGGTTGTTACTGCCTTGCCTGCGCTCGTTCGTGTGCCTGGAACAGTGGCGACATATTCGTTTTTCTCGGCTAACCCTTCGCCCATGGGTTTTCAAGCCGCTTAACTTGGGCATTAACTAGGATCAAAAAATGAAGTTTCAAAATCAACCCTCGGTATGTTTCGGCATCAAAGAATCGAAAGGTGAATTTGATGGAAAAGCATTTTCCTCGACCACTTTCTACCTGCCTGCTGACATGGCCGGTAACCAGTCGGGCCGTGCTATTGGTGTCGTGACAACTCCGCACAAATTCGGCGATGCCTCTGAATTTGCAAAGTGGGCGCACTTGGAAAAATCTTTCCCGGTCGGTGGTGTCCCTGTCCTGTGCGACTTCGATGTCGTTGCTGGCCGGGATGCAAACGGTAAGGATCAGGCCAAATTGATGTTGGTCGGTATCCGTCCTGCTCCTGCAAACAAAGGCTAAACAAAATGAGGCTCATCATTCAATCACTGGTAACGGGTCGCTTCCTTGCGCCATCCATGGATGGTGGTGAGCCTGTGTGGGTTCGATCTCTTCGTGAATCTGGCGGCGGTGTATCGGCTGATATGGATCAATGCGCCCAACTCATGATGGATAACACGGATTCGGATGATCGTGCCGTGGTCATTGATCTGGATCGTTTGGGAACGGTAAACGACTATTGAAATTTCAGTCCGAAGTTCATTAACGTTGTGAAACGCTGTGAACTTCTGACCGGGATTTTCCGGTATCTCAACTTGAAAGGTTCATCATGAACAAATATCTCCCTCGTGTCGTCGCTGGTGGCTTGGCTCTGGCTTCTCTGTCTTCGTTTGCCGTGATTGACGTTGCTGCTGCAACGACTGGCATTTCTGACGCTCAGACTGCCGTTCTGGCCGTGCTGGCTGCAATGATCACCATGGCCGCCGCCATCTATGGCGTGAAAAAGGTTCTTCGCCTGTTGGGCCGTTAAACCCGGTTTCCTGATGCCTCTCGCTTGCGGGTGGCATTGGAAAACTCAAGGGGTTAAATCATGGGGTCAACTGTCGAATGTCCTACGTCAACATGCACGCTGGTGATTACGCCATACGTTGCCACGGCTGACGATTACGAATCAATTTCTATGATCTTCGGTGCCATCCTGACTGCGGCCTGTGTCATTTGGGGCGTCAAGAAAATCTACAACCTGATCGCAAATCGTCCGGAATCCTGATCATGTTTGATATCAATTTGCTTTCGTACGCCTTCGGTCTTGGCTTCCTTCTCTGGCTGTTGTTCAAATGAAAAAACTACTTTTCCTTCTGGCCTTCCTCTTTGCCTCGAACGTGTTCGCGGCTGACGAATGGCGTCGGGGATACGTCTATAACCCTGCGAGTGCGTCAGGTGCCGACATCTGGTTTGGTCCAGGTGACAGGATTGAGGCTGGTACGGCTGCTCGGGGTAAAACAGTCTGGTCACAATCTGGTAATGTCGTCCGTGCTGTTGAAACTGGCGCGGTGGCTCTCCGTGATGGTCGTTCTGTTGCTTTAACTGCGACTCGATCAATTACAGCTGCGAGTGTCTTCGGCGGTGTGATGATGTTTGCAAACAGTCCTTATGGCCTTGCTGCTGCTTTGGCAATACCCTATGTGATAGATTGGATAGCTGGTGACAATGCGGAAAATATACGTATTAATCCAGCTGCTCCAGAATTGCAAAAAAAGGACAATAGTGTTTGTTCGGTTTCTCCTTGTTATGAATATCAATTAAGGTCTTCGTTTCCTTTCACTAGTCCAGCATCAAAGGCGTGTTCTGATGGTGTTGCACTGCGTAACATAAACTCTGCGCCATGGTCATATGTGGGGGGTACTATTTCTGGTTCGGGTAATCAGACGTATTGTGATTATCAACAGTATTATTATGGTTCTCTACAATTTAATCTACATGATTTAATGGCTACTCGGTCTCTTGCTCCATCGCCATCACTTTGGGAGCTTGCGTCTATGGCTGATATTGCGCCTTATATGACGAATCGTCTTCCATCTGCTCAATTGGTGCCGTATCTTTTGGACAAGGGTATTACGTTCCCTGCCACTGAAGAATCCATCACTGGCCCTTCCCCTGCCCTTGCTCCATTGCCACAATCAAAGCTAACCACTATCTATGCTGAACCTGCTGACATCGTTTCGCCTTCTGTCACTACTCCGGGAAACCCTTATGGTTTACCAAGTAACACACCTACGGTCACTAGCTCGGTTACTGGATCACAATCCTTGTCTCCTACATCCACTTCTTCCAGTGGCCCTAATCCCTCGAAAACGCCACATCCTAATGTAGTTACACCGACTAAAACAGAGACGGTTAGTATCTATAACCCGACTACCGATGTAACTACGTCAACGACTACTAAAACGCAGGATGGTGCAAAACAGGAAACAGTTACCAATTCAACTACAAATATTACAAATACTACTAATACTTCAACTGCAACAACTAATATCACAAATATTACAACTATCACGAATACGACTACTAATGAAATAATGGATACTAAAACGGATACGCAAGATAATCCTCCTCCAAATTCGCAAACAGATATACAAACTAATTGTGAAAAGAATCCAGATACTATTGGTTGTGCCAAATTCGGTGATATTACAAACCCTGATCCATTAAATAAAGAAACTGTAGCTGTGACGGTGGGTACAGTGGCTTTCAATGGTTCCGCTGTCTGTCCCTCACCGATTTCATTCAGTGCTCTTGGACAATCTCATTCTTTCTCGTATACACCACTGTGTGATCGTTTAGCGGCTTTGCGAATGTTGTTCTTGGCAATCGCTGGTTTCATTGCTGCATGGATCGTCGTCCAGGCGCTCAAGGTATGAGTACCTTATTTACCTTCCTGATGGGCGCTGTTGGCCCATTGGTTCTGCGTGCGTTGACCATGCTTGGTATCGGTACTTTGACATTTACGGGTGTGACTGAGGGCCTGAATGCTTTGATCGGCAATGCGCAATCCAGTTGGGCGGGTGTACCGGGCGATGTCATGGGCTTAGCTGGTTTGG
>CAYZUI010000148.1:0-2880 GCA_964481945.1 uncultured Gammaproteobacteria bacterium | reverse complement strand
GTAGTGGTAACGACAACCGGTCGCTGGCTGCGGTCATACGCCTTCATGCCGCATCCGAATGTGGCCGCTGGGATAATGGTATTAAGTTTAGTGGCCGTAGCTTTTTTGAAAAAAAATAATTGGTTACTGCCGGTCATGGCCACAGTAACCTTTGGATTGTTTTTAACTTTTTCTCGATCTGCCATTATTGTTTGGTGTGTCATGATGAGTATTCTATTTTTTTTAAAAAAACTATCCGTCTCCCAAATGCTCACTACCGTAGCAACGATAGTAGTCAGTAGCGTTATCTTTTGGCCACTGGTGACTAGCCGAGTGCTCAATACACAATACGTTGAGCAATTGTCAATGACTGAACGCCAAGATCAATTAGAAAATTTTATGGATCTCTTCCCGCGGTACTGGCCACAGGGGATTGGTTTAGGCCAATTCGCTCTAGACTATGATCAACCGATTCATGACGTGCCGTTGCTGATCATCGCCGAGCTTGGTATCTTTGCGGTCATCATCTGGTATTGGTTTATCTTTCGCTCAATCAAATGGTCTCGTCCCAGTTCTTATCTGCTTTTGGCCATCTTCCTCCTTAGTTTATTGGACCATTATTGGTGGACCTTACCAAGCTTGTTGTTTATTTGGATGTTTGTGGTGGGGTGGTCCTATAAACCCCACCCTTAATCCCTCCCCTTTCAGGGGTAGGGAAAATTTTTCGCCCCCACTCCTGAAAGGAGATGGCTAATCCTAGGCCAATACTATGCAAAATGCCACTGACGATGTCATTGCTGCGCTGGTGCGGGAATAGCGTCTTGACAGGATCCATAAGGTTTCGCTACTATACTTTAGCACTCTTTATCATGGAGTGCTAAAGATACTAAATAACCTCTGTAAAGACGCGATATATCGCGTTTCTACCGAATAAATAAACCGCATAAGGATATGAATCTACAACCCGTTGGCGATCGCGTCCTGGTGCGCCCACTAACTGAGCAGGAAGTAACTGCTTCAGGCATTGTGCTACCAGATACCGTTGATCGTGAAAAAAAAGCCGAAGGTGAAGTTGTTGCCGTCGGCGATGGTGAAGACGTGAAGAAGCTGAACCTGAAGGTCGGCGATACGATTGTCTTTGGCAAATACGCCGGTGACGATATCGAATTTAATGACGAAGACCTCAAGTTTTTGAAACATGACGAGGTATTAGCAATTGTAAAGAAATAACCTTATGGCAAAGAATATTCAATATAATGAAGAGTGCCGTGATGGTCTTCGTCTCGGTGCCAACAAATTGGCTGACGCCGTTAGAGTGACCCTGGGGCCCAAAGGACGTAATGTAGTCATCGACAAAGGTTTTGGCGCACCAACTATCACCAAAGATGGTGTCACGGTCGCTAAAGAAGTGGAATTAGAAAACAAAATTGAAAATATTGGTGCGGAAATAATTAAAGAAGCTGCCTCTAAGACCAATGATGTGGCTGGTGATGGTACCACCACTGCTACAGTGCTGGCTCAAGCTATTGTCAACGAAGGTTTGAAGAATGTCACCGCCGGTATTAACCCATTAAGTCTGAAACGCGGCATCGATAAAGGTGTGGCAGCCGTACTTGATCACCTCAAGACAAAATTAAGTAAACCAGTAACCACGAAAGAAGAAAAAGCTCAAGTAGCCGCTATTTCTGCCAATGATTCTGAAATTGGTGATATTATTGCCGAAGCCATTGAGGAAGTTGGTGATAATGGCGTAGTCACTGTTGAAGAGTCACAAAGCTTCGGTTTAGAAAAAGAAAAAGTAGAAGGTCTGCAATTTGACAAAGGGTATGTCTCACCATACATGATTACCAATCCTGATCGCATGGAATCAGAATATCGTGACCCATACATCCTAATTACTGACAAAAAAATCTCGGCGGTAGCAGACATTGTACCGGTCTTAGAAAAAGTTGCTCAAGCCGGTCGCAAAGAATTGGTGATTATTGCGGAAGATGTTGACGGCGAAGCCTTAGCCACCTTAGTGGTGAACAAATTACGTGGTACCTTTAATACCTTAGCCATCAAGGCGCCTGGCTTTGGTGATCGTCGCAAAGAAATGTTAGAAGATATTGCTGTGTTGACCGGTGGCCGAGTCATTACTGAAGAAGTCGGTTTGAAATTGGATCACACTGAATTAACCGATCTTGGCCGTGCCACGAAAATTAAAGCCAGCAAAGATAACACCACAATTATTGAAGGTAAAGGTGATAAAACTGCTCTGGATAACCGGATTGCCCAAGTCAAAAAACTCATTAAAGAAACCGACTCTGATTTCGATCGCGAGAAGTTACAAGAACGCTTGGCTAAACTGTCCGGTGGCGTTGCGGTATTGCGAGTTGGTGCAGCTACGGAAACAGAAATGGAAGAAAAGAAACATCGTATTGAAGATGCCCTGTCGGCTACCAAAGCCGCTATGGCTGAAGGGATTGTGGCTGGTGGTGGCACTGCGTTAATTCGCGCACTAGTTGCCTTCGATGGAATGAAATTAGACCATGAAGAAATGATTGGTTTGAACATTTTGCGCCGCGCTTTAGAAGAACCACTGCGCCAAATTGCTCAAAATGCCGGTTACGAAGGTTCGGTTGTAGTCGAAGCTGTCAAACAACGCCAGGGTAATGAGGGCTTCAATGCTGCAACTGGCGAATATGTTGATTTGGTCAAAGCCGGTATTATTGACCCGACCAAAGTAACGCGTTCGGCTCTGGAGAATGCGGCATCGGCTGCTTCGATGTTACTCACCACAGAAGCGGTGATTACCGAGATTCCAAAGAAAGAAGAGGCCGCTGCCCCCGGCGGTATGGGTGGAATGGGCGGTATGGGTGGAATGATGTAACCCCACACCCAGTAGAGCCCCGCCAGTGG
>CAYZUI010000147.1:0-4988 GCA_964481945.1 uncultured Gammaproteobacteria bacterium | reverse complement strand
GCTGCAACACTTTAAAGTCAAATCTATTCGATCACTGGAACCGATCGTTTACCATGGTCAACGATTCGATAAATCTAAAATTGCCAAACTGGCTAAATTGGTTGATGCATTGGTCAAAACAGATTGGCGCGCTAAAGAAATTATGGCTGAAACACAAGCAGAACTGGTACAACATGTGGCCGCGGTGGTACATCGTTTACACATGAAACAATTACCGTTTGATTTGGTGGTAGCGGGCGGTGTGTTCGATATCGCCACCATCCCATTCTTCAAGCAATTCTCTTCTAACATCAAAAAGCTAGCACCGCACTGCAGTGTCATTAAACCGAGCCATCCTCCGGTGTGGGGGGCACTGCGCTTGGCGCAGGATCAGCTGTCGGCCTGACCAGAGGTTCCAGTGGCTGACCTTTGCGCTCGCAACTATCAGCCTGACAGACACCAGGCTCGGTGGCTTGTCCATGGCAAGAACCAGTGCAGACGTAGACTTTAGACATAGGCGCTCAAATTAATTATAATACCTTGCAGCCTAAGTATAACCTGAATGTATCGCTTTGCCCAGATTATTGCCTTAATCGGCGCTAGCCTACTGTTTCTGCAGCCGGTACTAGCCGCACGCTTACCGTTCATTGAACGCAGCGTTGGTTTAGATAAACTGATGCGTGTGCATAAATGGGTTGGTATCACGGCTTTTAGTTTGATCGTGATGCATGGGAGTATTATGCTGTATTATTTTCGTGATAGCTTGTCATTCATTTTTACACAGCCCTGGTATGTACTCGGACCAGTCACGGCCCTGATTATTGATACCATCGTACTAATTACCCTATTCAGGCAGCGATTGAAGCTTCCCTACCATTGGTGGAAACGCATCCACCAATGCATCTATCTGGCACTGCTGACCGGTTTTTTGCATAGCTTCATGGTGGGATCTGACTTAGCAACCGGATGGCTAAGATACTATTGGATTGGTTTGGCCGGACTTATGGTGGTAGCAATTACCTACCGGCGGATCATCATTCCACTGACCACAAAATCTTTTCAAATTAAACAACACCAGGTGATTGCGCAAAATGTGCACCATACTACATTGACTGGGAAGCCATTCCGTTATTGGCCGGGCCAATTTATGATGATTCAATTCCAAACACCTGGTATCACTCGAGAGTGGCATCCCTTTACTATTTCCAGTGCACCGAGCGATCCAAACCTTACGGTCAGTATGAAAGAATCTGGTGACTGGACAGCCACGTTAAGTAAACTGACGATTGGAACCAAGGCTAAGATGGAAGGTCCATACGGAAAATTTAGTTACCAGGTTTTGTCGAAGGACACTACTGGCTATGTTTTCATGGCTGGTGGCATTGGCATTACTCCCTTACGCTCTATGATTCGAGAATTATGTCACGGATCAATTGATCGGCCGATCACGCTCCTCTACAACGCTAAAACCATGCCAGATTTTGCCTTTAAGGATGAGTTTGATGCGCTCATGAAACAACACCCCAATCTTAAAATCGTCTACATTACTTCCCAAGAAAAAACGGTAGTACGGTTCGGCCGGATTGATGCCAATTGTATTCAAGAAGAGATTAAACAAATACCGGAGCAACAGTATTTCATTTGCGGCCCAAAACCAATGATGACGGCGGTACGTCAAACCCTAGCCGGTCTGGGAGTGGCCCGAACCCATATCCATTGCGAAGAGTTCTCATTGTAACCCCCAGCGGGCATGTGTGTGAATTAATTCATCTGGATCTTGCGCTAATTGTTCCAAGGCTTGGATCGCTTCACGACTCCGCCAGTTTCCCAGGGCTACCGCCACATTGCGCAATAAACCCCGTCGCTTAGCTCGCCTAATCGGTGTACCTTGATACCGAGCGATGAAATCGGCTTCCGTTAGCTTGGCTAAGTCCGTCAGATACGGCGCTTGACGATCCAAAGCCGCCTCCAACCAATCATTGGTGGTATTTCTGGCTTGGGGTGTGCCGTTCCAGGGACAGACTTCTTGGCAGATATCGCAGCCATATACTCGATTCTTCATTAAGGGACGCAGCTCTTCTGGAATAATACCCTTACTTTCAATGGTTAAATAAGAAATGCAGCGCCGGGCATCGATCACCTTATTTTCCACAATCGCTTGAGTGGGGCATCGTTTTACGCACTTGCGACACGTCCGACAACCCCCTCTGGCTTTCACGCTTACCACTGGTAGCTCGTGATCAACAATGATCTCACTCAAAAACAGATACGACCCAAACAACGGACTAATCAACATGGAGTTGTTGCCAGTAAAACCAATCCCTGCCCGTTCAGCTAATTCTCGTTCCAAAATTGGACCGGTATCAACGTACGCTCTGGCCGTAATGGTCTCACCTAGCTCTGTCTCGAGATGATCAATCAAATCTAACATTTTTTTCTTGATGACATGGTGGTAATCTCTACCCCAAGTGTAACGAGCAAAGATACCTCGAGCTGGATCATGCAGAATCTCAGGAGGCAAATCTTCGGTACGATAGGTATAAGCCAAAGTAATAACTGATTTGGCGTCAGACAGAATCTGATTAACGCTCGCTCGTTTCTCTTTACGACCGTCTGTCTGCATCCAATCCATATCGGCTTGATAGCGATGATCCAGCCAATCACTAAAATACGGAAAGGTGGCAGCTGGAGTGATTGGTAAAACACCGATTTGGGTAAAGCCTAAGTGTTCCTTGGCATAGTGAACTAGGTTCATGTTATACTGTTGTTATGTTATTTGCCTTAGCCATCTGGGTAAGTGTTACTAATAATCCAGCTACACTCACTTATTATAATAGTGACAACGAAACTCGGGTAGTGTCTTATGATGATCGAGTCAGTGACGTGCAGGCTATTCGGATTAGTCGAGATAATGAACCATATGTTGTGGTGTTACTCAAAACTCAACGCAAACTACGTCTCAAACTCTATGATGATACCCCCACTTTACTGGCTACTCGAACGGTTCGAGTTGTGCAAGAACCGTATCGGATTGGTGCGGCGCGGATGGAGTATCTCGCAACAGCCAAAGCGATCCAGGTTCGTTTTATCAGAATCAATGATGTGACTGATGAACCCATCACGTATATCCGTAAACGCTTTTCTATCAAGCCCAGCCGATTAAAACCCATCCAGTCTAGCAGTGGCCGCTCCACTGTCATTACCGAACCGACTCTACCGGATGAAGAAACTGATGGAGCGATTATTGAGTATTTGTCAGCGGCCCGCCTGATGGCTGGGATGTTGCCAGTGAAACGCAATACCAGTTTGGACTATGGTTGTGAGTTACATGCCGAGTATATGCGCTTAAATGATGAGATGACACATTACGAAGACGAATCTAAACCTGGTTATACCGAGGAGGGTGCGGCTGCGGGTGTCCAAAGTGTCATCACCTATCAGTATGACAATTCCATAATCAGTGCGCTGGATTTGTGGATTGAGGCTCCCTATCACCGATTTTCTCTACTCTATCCGGAACTGATTTCTATCGGTTGGGCCATGTCTGACGCCTTATATTATGACGAATACTTCAATAAGTACTTTGCCTGTATGAATACCATTGCCGGAACCGAACTGAATAGTAGTGGCTACGATAAAAATGTCACCTATTGGGATTACGATAATCATGAACCGATTCCCTATCCCGGTGTCAATCAGCTAAACGTGCCGATTTTATTTCATGGCAATGAGGAGCCCGATCCATTAGAGGCCCTCGGTGGAACCTATCCCACTGGCTATGCTGTTTCTTTAATTTTTCCTGTTGGGGATACCATCACTGATGCCAACCTCACCCTAGTTGATGAGAATGGCAATAATCACCCCGGATATTTACGGACGCCATATGAAGAGGATGATCCGAATAAATATTATCAAGGTAACGCTATTCTATTCATGGCCGAAGAAACGTTTGACTATAGTACAACCTATACCGCTACGGTAACCGCTCAACGTAATGGTGAAGATTACGAAAAAACCTGGAGTTTTCGCACACTGGCTGATGTGTAGTTATGCGCACTGATTGGAATAAGGTGGCGAAGTGGTATGGTGAACATCTCCGTCATGATGATACGTTTCAGAGTCGGTTAATTTTCCCTCGTACTCTGCAGTTACTCAATCCCATCCGCGATAAATTGTACTTGGATATTGCTTGTGGCGAAGGATCCTTCGCTCAATTGCTGACCGAGCAGTATCACGCCAAAGTAGTTGGCTTTGATTTGGCAGCTCAACTCATTCAACAAGCCAAACGGAAGCGGTTGCAAGGCGCTACATTTCAAGTGGGTGACGCCATTCATTTTCCAACGAACATTCTGAAACAATCCTTTGACGGAGCCACCTGTGTATTAGCGCTGCAGAACATTGCGAATTATTCAGTAGTCATCCAGCAAACGGCTCAGATTTTGAAACCTCAGGCCCCATTGGTGTTGGTCTTGAATCATCCACACTTTCGTCCACCGAAGCAAAGCGGCTGGGGCTTTGATGAACAACGCCAGTTGCAATATCGCCGAGTGGATACCTATCTGTCGCCCTATGAGGTCAGTCTAGAAGCCCATCCCGGGAAAAAACACTCTGTAAAAACGGTGTCGTTTCACCGACCGTTGCAAGATTATGTGCAGGCCCTCACCGATGTCGGTCTGTTGATCGACGCCATTGAAGAATGGGTGTCGGATCGTTCTAGCCAGCCGGGTGCTCGGGCTCGTGCCGAAAACCGCGCCCGCACGGAGTTTCCCCTGTTTATGGCGATACGCGCAAGAAAAGCCTCTTGACACCTCCAGTAAATTGAGGTAGCCTTGGATTAGGTGATAATCCGGGCCTTTTATCGGGCCACCCGAACCCAGGCGTCCAACTAGGACGCTTGTGTTTTTTTCGTACTTTTTACAAATCGATGTCTGAAGGGGTGGATTCGAGGGGCGAGTTTTCGGGTGGTCCCGAGGTCTGGATTATCACCCATGACTCTGGGGTTCGATTCC
>CAYZUI010000146.1:0-1942 GCA_964481945.1 uncultured Gammaproteobacteria bacterium | reverse complement strand
ATCCGGCACGCGAGCAATGGAATTATGCACCGGAGCAGTTTTGTCACGTAATTGACGCATACCCAGGGCGGCGGATGGACACGTAATGATGCCTAATTTTGCCTCGACCATCAATCTCAGCACCGATTGAAAATAGTCTTCGTCTTGAGCTGACAATGAGATGGCATGGACTGCATTCACTCGACCCTGTAAGCCATGCTCAATCACCTTTCTGGCGAGTAGTTCAGTATCTTTTTCGGCTGGATTATTTTCTTGATCAATATGCACGTCAACCGATTTACCGTATTTTTTGGCCAGTGCGAAAATGATATCCAGGTGCTCATCGGCATGTGGCCGATCATAACTGGGTAAACCGCCGATTACATCGACCAATGGTGCGGCTTGTTCAATCCAGTGGCGCGATTCTGGCTTGACGACCCCCTCTAGCGTTTGCGAGATAATAATGAGCTCACATTGGCCGGCAAACTCTTTTTTGATATCCAGAGCGGCTTCTAGGCACTTCAATTGCACCGTGCTATCCACATCAATAAACGAGCGTACATGGGTTACGCCTTGAGCAACCATGCGATTCATCCCCTCGCGCATCCGATTTCGGAGATCTTCCGGCGTGTAATTTTCTTTGAGTTGTTTGTACAGGTGCCATTTGGCCTCCATATCCATCTGGGATTGCTTCAGGTTCTGTTCACTGATCAAAAAAGCTTTATCCAAATGTGCATGACAGTTCACGAAGCCGCCCTTGGCTTTGACTTTCTCTAGAAAAATGGTTTTGAGATCGTAGGGTTTGGGCATAGTTTTGGTGCCGATTTAAAAAATGGACCCCAACTGGGGCCCGCGGCTTTATCTATAGTGTGATTCAGCGCTGTCGATAAATGGTGTGTACATCGCCAGCTATAATAGCGCGAATGATGGAATTTGTCTAGTATCTCTTACCGTAGGGCTTCTAGAAACTGTTGTTGAGTCAAACCGGCCTGTTTAATTATTCCGAATAATAAACCTCGTTTGATATCTCGATTATGAAATGGTACGGATGTGATGGCCCGCGATTCGGGGTGTCTTAAAATAACATGACTGCCGGTTTGTCGACGAACCACAAAACCGAGCCGTTCTAAGGCTCGAATAACTTCTTTTGCTGTGACTTGAGGCAAACGTTGTCCCATGACTAGGCGTATTCAGATACGGCAATAGTGGCGGCAATGTGTTCCTTAAATTCAGTTGGAACATCATCGCCATCTTCACGTAATACCTGAATGTAACCAACTATAGCATCGTGGATATTTTCTTTGGTTTCCTCGAAGGTTTCACCCTGGGTCATGCAACCTGGTAAAGCGGGGACAAATGCAACATAGCCGCCTTCCTCGGCGCGCTCAAAGAGTACTGTGTATGATAGCGTGGTATCTTTTGCCATAATCAAAGCCTATCTTATTTTTTCCTAATCGTCAATCAGGTAGCTTACTTTGCCCTATTTCGATACAAGGTCTCGTCCACTACGCTCACCATCTCAGTGTCTTTCAAATTCCCACCCAGAAACTGATTAATTTTCTGCACTTCAACGGCCGGTTGTTTCATGACATCGTTATACCAAATTTCCAAGGCAGTCAGATGTGGCTGTTGCTGCAGCCAAGCCAGAATATTTTTGAGATGTCCTTCAAATAGCTCTTTCATTTCTGCGTCATCAATGTGCATGTCGGCGTTACGGCGGAGCAACATTTTTTTCTGGGAAGCTAATATTTCCGGCATCGCGCGACGCATAAAGATCACTTTGTACTGGTAATCCTGTGGTAGTTCATATAACAACATCGACACTAGTTTCACCGTCTTGCCCTCGGCCTCCGGCAGCCAGCCAGTATCCTGTGGCAGCTGTTTGACGCGCTCAAATTCATAGTAGCCCTTTGGGTTGTCCACATCTGCTGTCCGAATGTCATCAATCAGCGGCTTCATACCA
>CAYZUI010000145.1:0-6763 GCA_964481945.1 uncultured Gammaproteobacteria bacterium | reverse complement strand
ATCAATGAAACCGCGCATCGTCACCATTGGCGGAGGAACAGGGCAATCACTGTTACTTACACATCTGAAACACTATCCGGTGGCGATTACCGCCATTGTATCGATGGTCGACAACGGTGGTTCTACTGGCGTACTGCGCAAATACTTAGGGGTGATGCCGCCGGGAGACGTGCGGCGTTGTCTCGTAGCCTTGGCTCCTGATAGTCCCATCTGGTCAGATGTCATGAATCATCGCTTTGGTGATGGTCATACCATTGGTAACTTAATTCTGGCAGGACTCGAGTTAAAACATCAGTCTGTTGAATCGGCCATACAACAATTCAGTCGCTGGCTCAAGATTACTGGGCGAGTATTACCGGTGACCAATCAACCCGCTACGCTGTATGCCAAATTGTTTAATGGTAAAACTGTGATTGGCGAAACGAATATCGATATTCCAAAACACAAGCAACGGTCCCCCATTCGTCAGATCTATCTCAAGCCAGCGGTTCCAGCCTTACCCCATGTGCTTCAAGCTATTCGTCAGGCGGATTATATTGTGTTTACCATTGGTGATCTCTACACTAGTTTATTGCCGAATGTGCTAGTTGACGGTGTGGCTCAAGCTCTGCAGCAAACCAAGGCACGCTTGGTATATGCTTGTAATCGTACCACCAAGGATGGCGAAACCAATCAGTACACGGCAGCTGACTATGTGAATACCCTGACTCATTATATTGGTCGACCGATTGATGACATTGTGGTAGATAAAACCATTCTGGCCGATCGTACCATTCCACATCTTGTTCACTATAACAAAACGGGACTAGAGCAAGCCGGCATTACTGTGCATGAAGCCAATCTACGTGCTAAAGATCATCGTAAAATCGACGGAAAAAAATTAGCCGCGATTGTCTATCGATTATGTCGAAAATCATCATAGATCTTGATCACACGTTGCTGGATACGACTAGCTTTAAAGAGGCGTTAGCGAAAAGTTTGGGGTTAACTCCAGTTGATTGGGACATGGCGTACAATAAATTTTTGGCAGATTATCAGATGTTTAATCCGACAGATTTTCTTAAGGGTGTGGCCACAGCACAAAAAAAACAGTTTGAAGCAGTTGTGAAAAAAACTGGTTCATTTTTATACCCAGATAGCGTACCGTTTCTGAAAAAGGCGATTCAAGCGGGCCATCACGTTGTTGTGCTCACGTTCGGTAATCAAGACTGGCAAACCCAAAAACTCCAGCATATTGCCTGGCCGGATGGCGTGACACTACTGACGACGGATACAACCAAAAGTAGTCAACTTGCACAATATATGGAGGATGATACTCTGGTAGTGGACGATAATGGTCGTGAACTTGATGCGCTCCACAGACACTGGTCGACAGCCAAACTGTATTGGATGGTTCGACCAAATGGGAAGTATCGTGATGTTGAGCCAGTTAGTGCACATAGTACTATTCATTCACTTAATCAAATTAGACTATAACGATATGGGCCTCTACTCAACGGCAACGCCAGGAGAAAAAAAATTAGAACTGGACGGGTTCACCTTTTACTATAACAGTGCGGATGATCCCAAAAATCCAAACCGCGATGACGGCATAGAAGATGATATTGCGCGTGATGTAGCCGCAGAGTTTATTGAAAGATGTGGTGGTTCTACTATGCAGAGCGGTGCTCAATTGGTGAGAATGAAACATGAGGGTGGTATTCGACACGCCACAGACAGTGGAAGCCATTTTTTCCACCTTAAACGAAAACATAGTCTTCAAGGAGTGTTTTATATTGTGAAGTAATGAGCGGACAAGTCTATTCAGTTTCGGAATTCGTTCACGGCGTCAACGAACTCTTGTCCGGTATTCCAGCGTGTGTGCAAGGCGAAGTCAGTAACTTTCACATCGCCCAAAACCGGTTTGTCTGGTTTGAATTGAAAGATGAATCCAGCTATGTCAGTTGTTTTTTATTGTCGTTTCAGTTAGATCAGCCATTAGAAGATGGCATGGAAATTCAAGTGATTGGCCGACCGGCTTTATTTCAGAAATCTGGCAAGTTTCACCTGCGGGTGAATAAGATTCAAGTGGTGGGAGCAGGCTCACTCAAGCGGCAGTATGAATTGTTGAAAGCCAAGCTTACCAAAGAAGGTTTATTCAATGAAGCGCGCAAACGTCCCCTACCGCATTTTCCTAAACGGGTCGGTATTATCACCTCACCAGATGCGGCCGCTTATACTGATGTGTTACGAATTTTGAAAAATCGCTGGGCTGGACTCGAGATTAGGTTGTTTCCAGTAATGGTGCAGGGTGCACAGGCGGTACCCAGCATCGGAGCAGCTCTCAATTTAATTAATCGTGACTACGTCAAGAAACTCGATGTCGTTATTCTCACCCGTGGTGGTGGTTCCATGGAAGATCTGCAAGCCTTTAATGATGAGGCGGTGGTCCGTGCCGTCTTCGGTTTAAAAATACCAATTGTAGCTGCCATCGGCCATGAACGGGATCAGACTTTAGTGGAATTAGCGGCTGATCAGCGGGCATCAACGCCGTCAAATGCCGCGGAAATGATCGTGCCCGATAAACGTGATGTGATTGCTCAACTGGCCACGGCGGTTGGCCGCCAATATCAGGCATTGCAAAATACTCATCATATTGTTACCGAACGTATCACATCCGATATCGTGGTGCTCTCCCAACAAATGCGTCGCTATAGTAGTACCGTGGATCATTTAGTAGCTTTATTGCACTCGTATAATCCAAAACAGATCTTACAACGTGGCTATAGTATTATGCGCACCAGTACTGGTCGTGTTGTGACACACAAAAAACAGGTCCAATCTGGCGAAACAGTGCATACCATTGTGGTGGATGGAAGTATCAATTCAAAGGTGCTATAATACCCCCCTATGGCCAAGAAAGCCACCTTCGATTTTCAGAAACAGTACGATGCCTTAGAGCAGATCACCAGCGATTTTGAGACGGGCAAATATAATCTTGAAACTGGATTGAAAAAATTTGAGGAAGGTTTAACCATTGCCCAAGAGTTGAAAACCTATCTGGAGGAGGTAGAGCATTCGATCAAGACCATTAAAGGTAAATATCGTGAGCTTACATCCGAAACAGAACGGGACAATTAAAACGAGCAGCAACATCGCGTCAGACAGTGTCGCACCCAAGGAGCGACTGGGTTGCCGCCGCTGGTTAAAGCATTTTGTTTGGAAGCTGGTATTTGTCATTGGTTTGGTGCTCGTCCTTTTGGGATTTGGATTTTATCTAAGCCAACCTCGGTTTTATCATATTTTGGTGATCGGTTCAGATCAACGTAATAATGAGCCAGCCCGGTCAGATGCTTTAATGGTTGTATCTATTCCCAAATCAAAGCAAGACCCGTTATCACTGGTGATGGTGCCGCGCGATACCAAAATGGAAGACGTCGACTACGGCCTACAAAAGATTACCCATTATTATGCCATCTGGGATGAGGCGGTAGACCGGATGGGAAATGTTACTCTCACCGAGGTAAAAGTCGAAGAATTATTAGATATAGAAATTCACGGTACTGTTGAAGTAACCTTTGATAGTTTTACGGATATCGTTGATACCGTGGGTGGTGTGGATATCAGCACTGGTCATGTGGATGGGAAAGAAGCCCAAGAGTTAATTCATAATCGATTTGTACAACCGGCCGGTGATTTTGGTCGGGCCGCCGAACAACGAGAAATTTTTAAAGCCGTACTCCAAAAAGCGAAAAATCCGGCGCTGGCTCGGCGATTATATGACTATTTACAAACCAGCGACCGAGCGCGATTACGTTTATCCAAATCGAGTTTGGTGAGTTTTGGTATCGCCTATGTATTAGGACATCGGGGTTTAACCATTCCTGAAATTGAAGAGCAGGTTCTGCCTGGTGAGGGACAGAGAATTTACACACCATCATTTGGAAAAGCACTGTACTATTGGGTGCTAGATGAATCGGAAACACAAAAAATCATTGAAACATATTTGCGGTAATGTTCAAGATTTCGCCATACAAATTAACCATGTATGAAACCTGCCCCCAGCAGTATAAGTACACCTATGTGGATTATATTGCCGATGAATATAAAACACCGAAACCGTATTTGACCATGGGTGCTCATGTGCATAACAGTTTGAAAGATTTTTATGAGCAGGTTGCACCAGCCGAACGCACCTATGCTGTGCTGGAACAGATTTTACGCAAACGCTGGAAGGAAAATCGTCGCGGATTCATGAATCCAGCTGATGAAAAAGAGTGGGGCCTGAAGGCTTTGCAAATGTTGAAATTGTACGTGCACAAAAACGATCTGATGAAGAATCCGGTGATGTTGGAAAATTACTATGCTACCGATCTTACGGAAGATATTAACGTTCTCGGTCGAATTGATCGGGTAGATCAGGATGACGAGGGGTTACACGTGATTGATTATAAAACTGGCAAGTTTGATGAAGCGGAAGTGTCAGATGAACAATTAGCTATTTACGCTATGATTATTCGGGCTAATCAGACGATTCCCGTGTATAAAGCCTCTTACCTCTATTTAGCGACGAATCAATGGTATAGTATAGATATATCCGATGATTTGTTTGAACCAATTCAAGAAGAACTCATTGCCAAAGTAGATCAGATTCGATCAGATACACAGTATCTGCCTAAAATCTCGCAACGTTGTGCCCACTGTGATTTTATCGAGATTTGTCCAAAATCGACTGCCGCCAAAGCTTTTATTGAACAATCACGTCATGCAACCGCTCACCCCTAGTATTGTCTACGACCTGGAAAGCAAAAAAACCTTTGCGGAAGTGGGTGGTGCCGATAAATTGGCTCAATTAGGGGTGTCATTCTTGGGGTTGTATTCATATACCCAAGATAAGTATTTTAGTTTCTTTGAGAAGGACTTACAGAAATTAGAAGTAATTCTCACTGCCGAAAAACCCACCATCATCGGTTTTAATTCCATTCACTTTGATAATACCGTATTACAACCGTATTTTACCACGCTCAAGATGAATGAACTGCCACAAGTAGATATTTTGGCCGACATTCATCGCACGCTCGGTTTTCGCATGAAACTAGAAAGCGTGGCGCAAGCTACCTTAGGTGAGGGAAAATCTGGCACCGGACTAGATGCTATTAGGTATTATCGCGAAGGGAATTTGGAAGCGTTAGCCAAATATTGTTTGGATGATGTGCGCATTACACGAGCTGTGTATGAATATGGTTACAAACATGGTTACATTTTATATACATCGGGCGGAGAATATTTCCGCATGCCGGTACAGTGGTCAACCCAACCAACCATTCAGCAATTACTGCAAGAAGCTTTCCAAAAACATCTGCAAATTCAGCTGACTTATTTGAAATTAACTGATACCAGTCGAATCGTGCAGACTATCAAGCGAGCTGATATTCTAGATTTATCTGATAAGCATGTCACCGTATATTGTTATGACGATAACGCTAAACGGATCTGCCTGCTTGATCGAATTTTGGATCTAGCGATGTTAGGGCAACCTTCAGCTTACCAAGCCAACCTGCTTTGAATTGGGAACGGCGCAGACCACGGACGGTCACGTGTACCGGTCGAATGCTTGGGCCAAATACTTCTACCAATAAACCTGTCGGCAAAGCCTTAAATTGCCCAACCGTGTAGACGTGCATGGTGCGCAATACTTTGGCAGTGCGTCGACCGATGCCGGGCAGCATTTCGATAGGGACTGTGCTCGAAGAGGAATAGGACATAATCTTAGTATTTGCGAATGATACCTAATACCCGACCTTGAATCACCACATGACGAACCATGATAGGTTTGTATTTCAGATTGCGTGGCTGTAAGCGGACATAATTTTTTTCGCGATGATACTCCTTCAGTGTGGCGGTGCCATCTTCTAATAAGGCCACAACAATATCGCCATCGTGTGCATAATCCTGTTTCTGGACGACGACATAATCACCATCATCAATTAAACTTTCAATCATCGAGTCGCCTTTCACTTTCAAAACGTAGGCGTTTTTGTTGTCGATCATGTGGCGGGGAACTGTCAGGGTTTCGGTACGGTCTTCAACGGCTTCAATCGGTAAGCCGGCAGTAATTAAACCAGCAATCGGTAGTTCCGCCACACTACCGGCCATGTACGGCTCTAGGGGAGACATTTTCATATCGCGCGCTTTGCCATAACCGCGTTCCAGCATGCCCATGTCTTCCAATTCAGATAAGTGTTGATGGACAGTTGATAAGCTGCTTAATTCAAATTTTTGGCGGATTTCTTCCAGAGTAGGGTAGTAGCCATGTTCCAACTGAAAGGCTTGGATGAAATCGAGCAGTTGTTTTTTCTTTTTAGTTAAGGCAGTCATGTAGATAGTGTAACCGAAGAAAAACCGAAGTCAAGTAAGCCTGTGGATAACTTCGGTTTTTATTCGGTTTAGATCGAAATGATCTATTTTTTCCGGAAATATTTTACACCGGGAATATTTTCAAAATCGGCATCTTGAGTCCACAGAGTTGCGTTCGTGAATCTAGCTGTCGCTAAGATCATACTATCCGCCATCGGTAATTTATAGTGCTTATTTAATGCGGCAGCTGTGGGAGCTAATTCAGCAGTTAAATCCACTACCGTACCGAGCCGCATATAGCTAATAGCCTGTAGGGCTGCTGTTTCACCGCGTTCGCTAAGCATTTTTTTGAAAACTTCGTATAGGCCGATCGCAGGAACTACTAACTCATCTACATTTTCAATCGCTTCGCTAAACAATCTGGCTC
>CAYZUI010000144.1:0-5354 GCA_964481945.1 uncultured Gammaproteobacteria bacterium | reverse complement strand
CGGCAAACACCACCTGGCTGCTTGGGCTAGCACTGACCACGATGCTATCGGGATATGAGATAGTCTGATTATAACTATCGGTTGGTGCGTAGGTTGATCCGCGAAACAGGACGTACTGTTTTGAGCTATCTTCGACGATCATTCCCCAGGTAGCATCTTGTTCACGTTGCATGGCGCGGCTTTGGGCATAGCGAAGATCTGCCAAGAGCATACTACTGGTGGAACGAACTTGCTGACGCTGTTGCCAACTCAAATAATACGGTGAGGAGACCGCCGCCAGAATCGCCAACAGCGCGATGACCATGAGCATCTGAACATAGGAATATCCCCGTACCATACTTACAGTTGACCAACGGCCGCGGTAAACTGATAAATCGGCGTAATGACCGACAAACCAACCACAATCACGACCAAACCAATGGCGACCAGTAAAATAGGCTCGATTAAAATGCCCAGCTGTTTGGTGCTACTATCCACTTGGCCGTTGTAATAGTTGCCCAGATATTGCAGCAGATCCGCTAACTGTCCGGTACGCTCGCCCACACCAATCATCCGTGAAACCAGCGGTGGAAATAGTTCGGGATACCGTTTCACCACACCCGCTAAACTATCACCGTGTTCAATGGAGCGTAAGGCCACTTGCACAGTTTGTTGATACATCAGATTGGTACACGAGTGAGCCACGGAATGTAACGCCTCGGTAATCGGTACACCACTTTTTAACAGAGCCCCCAACGTGCCGGTAAACCGCGCCAAGTTGACTTCGCGAATAATCGGACCCATGATCGGTAGATGTAAGAGCAGACGATGCCACACCCGCTCAAACATTGGAATGCGGCTAAGCAAGCGAATGACTAAACCGACTCCAACCAACCCAAGTAATAGCCAGCCCCAGTAGTGATTCATCCACTGCGCTACCGCCAGGACAATTTTTGTCATGGTGGGTAACGGAACATCCAGGGATTTGAATAATTTGATGAAGCGAGGAAAAACAAAAACCGACAACACGGTGCCCAGTGCGACTAAACCAGCTACGATAACCATCGGATAGATCATGGCTCCACGCACTTTGCGTCGCAATTCTAAATCGTCCGTCAAGCGGAGAGCTAATTGCTGCAGACTCCGGGACAAGGTTCCAGATAATTCACCAGTGCGTACCACATCACTGTAGATACTGGGAAATTGCCGCTTGTAACGAGCGACTGCATCAGCCAAACTGTTCCCTTGCTCCACAAAAACAATCATCTCCCGCAGAATGCGTTTTAACTTACCCCTGGATTGTTCCTCGGAAATGGATAAGGCTTCGACCACCGTCAGGCCAGCCCCTAACATCACCGAAAAATTCTTGGTAAAGAAGGCAATATCTTTCCGTGACACCCAAAATGATAATTCGATATCGCGCATAATTTATTCGGCTACCACGCGTAATACTTCATCCAGTGTGGTGACACCCAACAAGGCTTTATGCAAACCGTCTTCAAACATGGTTGTCATACCTTCAGCGATCGCCTGTCGTTTAATCGCATCGGCATCAGCTTGATCCATCACCAGTTTACGAATAGTCGGAGTCATTTCCAACACCTCAAACACACCCACCCGACCTTGATATCCAGTTTGGTTACAACTGTCACAGCCCTGGCCACGATAAAACCGTAACTGTTTGATATCCTTTTTCAAATACCGTTTCAAATCAATTTGTTTAGCTAAATCCTCCAGGGCCGCCCCAGACATGACTTCGCTCATCAAACACTGGCTACAAATTTTTCGCACGAGTCGCTGCCCCACGGCAATGTTGACGGTGGAAGCGACTAAATAGGGTTCAAGCGCCATATCCAATAGCCGCGGTAAGGTGGTGGCCGCATCGTTGGTGTGTAGAGTCGACAGTACCAAGTGACCCGTCATGGCAGAATTGACCGCAATGCCGGCAGTTTCTTCATCGCGAATTTCACCAATCATGATAATATCCGGATCTTGCCGGACAATGGAACGTAGCCCAGCGGCAAACGTTAAGTTCGTCGTCGCGTTTACTTGAATTTGGTTAATACCGGCAATGGCGTATTCCACCGGATCTTCAATGGTGGAAATATTAACTTCGCGTCGATTGAGGATTTTCAAAAAGGCATAGAGCGTGGTGGTCTTACCGGAACCGGTTGGCCCTGTCACCAAAATCATTCCTTGTGGACGCTTTAAATATTTTCGCACTCGAGCAATATCAGTTACACCAAAACCGATGTCTTCCAGCGCATACTGCCGCGATCGACTGGACAGTAACCGTAGCACGGCTTTTTCCCCTTCCGATACCGGCAGGATCGATACCCGAATATCGAGATCTTCTTCTTCCAGTTTTTGCGTCATTTTCCCGTCTTGGGCCGAGCGATGTTCATCGGTGCGTAACTTGGCCACAATTTTAATACGGGTAATCAGGGTATCTAAAATATGTTTCGGTAATTTCACCATGTCGTGCAACACCCCATCAATGCGAAAACGAACGACAATGACATCGTTGGTTGGTTCAATGTGGATATCCGAAGCTTTTTTGATGTAGGCATAGTGCACCATGGTATCCAACATTTCCACAATCTTATTATCGGTCTGCCCAGAAACGAGTTGCGAAAAATCAAATTGCAGGCCTCGTTTATAATTACCCAGAGCCTCTTGAATATCTCGAGCGGTGGCAAAAAATACTTGCGCCTGTTTACCGGTTTTCTTTTCAATTAAATGGATGGTTGCCACATCCGCTGGATTGGCCATGGCTAATTGAATGGCGGTGGCGGTTTGTCCACAGACGATCACTTTCATGGATCTGGCCATCGTCTCTGGAATAAAACGCAACACCTCATCGGCAATATTCACTTTGCGCAGGTTGATGAAGTGATAGCCGGTATATTCCGCTACCAGCTGGCCAAGATGTTCATCGGACAGTAAATCCCGTTCGACCAGTATTTCGGCTAAGGGACGCTGCTCTTTACTGGCAAATTCAATTGCCTCCGTCAGCTCGACTGCGCTGATCAGTTTGGTTTGGAGGATAATATCTCGTAGTTTGGCGTCGCTTAACATGCGATTAACTAATGATAGACATTATTTTTTCAACCACTTTTTGTAAAGAAAAATTACTTTTCACGATGTAATCACGCGCTCCTAATTTTTTCGCTTGTTCAATGTCTTGATCCTGACCTAAGTTGGATAACACCAACACTGGGATTTTCTTTAAGACACTATCGGCTTGCATGGCTTCCAGCACTTCGAACCCATTCATTTTGGGCAAGATCATATCAAGCAAGACGATATCCGGCTTGTGTTGTTTAATTTTAGCCAGAGCTTCTTCACCGTTTCCGGCCACGTCGATGCGGCCAAACCCCTCATCTTCCAGACGTTCCGCCAGCACTTTCGATAAAAATGATTCATCCTCCACAACGATAATGGATTTGGTTGTCAGATCAATGGCCATAGATGGGTAGATTAAAATACACGGTTGTTCCGACTCCCTCTTCCGAGGTGAGCCAGATATCGCCACCGTGCAGCCGAATAATTTCTCGGGCGATATACAAGCCTAAACCAGAACCCTCGGTTTGCGATTCAACGGCATTATCCGCTCGGTAAAATTTTTCAAACATGTGATCTTGCCCCTTTTTTGGAATACCAATACCTTGGTCTTGCACGGACACTTCGACCATTTTTTCCTTCACGGCCGCTGCCACGATCACTTCATGATGACCTGGCCGGTTATATTTAATGGCATTGGTGAGCAGGTTTAAAATGACCTCGCGTACTTTATCGCTGTCGGCGGTCACGGTCGGTAATCCGTCAGCCAGTCGACTGATAATTTCAATATTGTGGGCACTGGCAAAATGAACCAACTCACCCTTCACCTCATCGATCATCAGGCGCAGATCAACGTTCTTGGGATGCAACTCAAACTTTCCGGAATCCAGCCGCGATACGTTTAGCAGATCATTAATCAACGAAATCATGCGTTCGTTACTCTGATAAGCCTGGTGCATTTTGTCACTTTGCCATTCATTGACCGGATTACCACGCCGATTATCAATCAACGTTTCCAGATACCACTTCACGGCCGAGGCGGGCGTGCGTAATTGATGCGACACAATCGAGACAAATTCGGAACGTAATTCCATTAACTCTTGTTCCCGGCGGGCATCCTTGATGATCACCAGCACCGGTTCAAGATCGTCGTTCGGAATAGCTAAGATTTGATAGGCAATCGGGACGATTTCACCATTAGCCAGTTTCACTTTTTGATCAGTCACCCAATCGGTGGTGGGTATGGTCGACCAGGTGGTTGAGAGCGTTTTACTATTGGGTTGCAAAAGCAACAGCACTTGATCTAATGTTTTACCTTGCAGTGTCTTCGTTTCGCTACTCACTAACTTGGAAAAGAGCGGGTTTGACTCAAGAATAACCCGCTTCTGATCGACAATCAGCACAGCAATCGGGACATGCTGAAACAAGATTTCCCAGAGTGGTTGAGATTGCAACATAATGATCATTAGTATAACACAAATTTCAAAAAATCCAAAACGATATAACCCCACACTTTATGTGTGTGGGTTATGCAAGTGCTGCAAACCGTTGAGCGACGACCTCCCAATCGACTACTTTGAGAAAATTTTCGACGTACTTCGGTTTGTCGGTGCCGTAATCAATGGCAAAGGCATGTTCCCAACAATCTAACGCCATCAGCACATTATTATGTACCGGGAAATTGATGTTATGTTCAAACAAGATGTAGGTATGCAGTAAGCTATCTACTTGATTTTTCGTTAACATCACCCACCCTGGAGTCGAAGCGGCTGAACCTTTGATGTCAGCTACAAATTTATCCCAGGAGCCCCACGATTGTTCGACAGCCTTGCGGAAGGCGACCAACATATCGCTCTGGGGAGCAGGCGTGAGGTTTTCGAAATAGGCTTGATGCAAGTATGAACCATTAAACGCTACCACCTCGCGGCGTTTCAATTCGGAAAAGGCTCCATAGGAATAGTTGCTTTCGGTTGGTTCCGTGGTTTTGAGTTTTTCTTGAATCTCGTTCAATTTCTTCACATAGCCAGCATACAAGCCCAAATGCGTTTCCACTTGTCGATCTGTCATCCCAGGCAGATGCCCAATTAAATGAGAGAAGTCCTTCACGAGGTGGTTCATACGACCATCGTTACTAATAAGCTATTGTTTTATTAGTATACCACGGGTAAGGCCTGGTGAGCCAAGGCCATGATGGCGTAGGCGGAATTCAAGGTTTCGTAGCTAAACGAACCGTCGTTATCATAGACAAACCGACCATTCGGTTTTTGCAGGCTCTGCAAAAAATTATAACCGGATCGATGATTCTGACGCAC